>NZ_JAOTJD010000020.1:0-78955 GCF_042714595.1 Phenylobacterium ferrooxidans
CGGCCAGCGCGGCCATCCGGCGCTGATCGGCGCGGCCCTGATCCCGCAGCTGCTGACGCTGACGGGCGACGCCGGGGCGCGGGCGGTGCTGCAGGGGCTGGGCGACCGGCTGGTCCTGATCGAAGCCCCCGACGACGGGGTGCTGTTCGATGTGGACAAGCCAGCCGATCTAGAGCCCTAGGCCTTCACGAAGGGCAGGCTGGTGGTGGCCTGGCCGTTCAGGGCCAGGAGGGCGTTGGCGACGGCCGGCGCGATCACCGGGGTGCCGGGTTCCCCGGTGCCTGAGGGGGCGTTGCCGGAGGGGAGGATGTGGGTCTCCACCGTGGGGGCCTCGGAGTTGCGCAGCACCCGGTAGGTGTCGAAGTTGGTCTGCTCCACCACCCCGTCCTTCAGGGTGATCTTGCCGTAGAGCGCCGCCGACAGGCCGTAGCAGATGCCGCCTTCCATCTGGGCGGCGATCTGGTCAGGCGAGATGGCCGTTCCGCAGTCCACGGCGGTGACGACGCGGCCGACCTTGGGCTGCCCGTCCACCAGCTGCACCTCGGCCACCTGGGCCACCACAGTGCCGAAGCTCTCGTGCACCGCGACGCCGCGCGACCAGCCGGCGGTGGCCGGCTTGTCCCAGCCGGCCTTCTCGGCGACGAGGTTCAGCACCGCCAGGTGACGGGTCGCCCCGGCCTTTTCATAGAGGGTCCGGCGATAGGCCACCGGGTCCTTGCCGGCCTTGCGGGCCAGCTGGTCGATGGTGTGCTCCATGACAAAGGCGGTGTGGGTGGCCCCCACTGAGCGCCACCAGAGCACCGGAATGTTGACGTCAGGCATCAGCACCTGGGCGTCCACCACCGGGGTGGCCTTGAGATAGGGCGAGCCCTTGGTTCCCTCGACGGTGGTTTCGTCAACGCCCTTGGTGGGCATGGGCGAACCCTTCATCAGGGTCTGGGTGACCACGCGGTGGCGCCAGGAGACCGGGTAGCCCTCCTTGTCGACGGTGATCTTCACGGCGTGGTGGGTCAGGGGGCGGAAGTAGCCCGCCGCCGTGTCGTCCTCGCGGGTCCAGACCAGCTTCACCGGCCGCATCTTGCCGACCTTCTTGGCGATCTCGACGCACTCGGCCACGTAGTCGGACTGGAAATTGGCGCGGCGCCCGAAGGACCCACCCGCGAACAGGGTCTCGATCTCCACGGCGCCCGGCAGCATGCCGACGATCTTGGCGGTGTTCAGCTGGTCCACCGTCGGGATCTGCGAGCCGAAGGTCAGCTTGGCCTTGCCAGCGCCGACCTGGGCCACGCAGTTCATCGGCTCCAGGGCCGCGTGGGCCAGGAAGGGGAAATCGTAGGTGGTCTCGAAGATCGCGCCCTGGACCTTCTTGGCGGCGTCACCCTTGGTCTCGAAGGCCTGCCACTCGGTCTTTTCCGGCAGCGTTCCCTTGCCGGCCGCCCACTGACGGTAGTTCGCGGCCATGGTCTCGGAGCTGGCCTTCTCGGCGCCGGTCTCGTCCCAGGTCACCTTCAGGGCCTCGCGGCCCTTGCGGGCGGCCCAGGTGTTCTGCGCCACGACGGCGACGCCGGTGGGGATCTGGTAGACCTCCACCACGCCCGGGACCTTCCGGGCCTCGGCGGCGTCGAAGCTGCCCACCTTGGCGCCGTAGCGCGGGGCGTGGGCGACCATGGCGACGAGCATGTCGGGAAGCTGGACGTCCTGGGTGAAGCGGGCGGTGCCGTCGCTCTTGGCCTGGGAGTCCTTGCGACGCACCCGGTCGGTCCCGATCAGGGTGAAGGTCTTGGGATCCTTCAGCACCGGGGCCTTGGGCGGGGCGATCTTGCCGGCCTCGGGCAGCAGCTGGGCGAAGGTGGCCGACTTGCCGCTCTTGGCGTGGCTGACGACGCTGTCCTTGACGGTGATCTCGCCGACAGGCGCGTTCCACTTATTGGCGGCGGCCTCGATGAACATGGCCTTGGCGCCGGCGCCGGCCTGGCGCAGCTGGGTCCAGGAGTTGGAAATGGCCGAGGAGCCGCCGGTGCCCTGCACGCCCATGCCGGTGTTGGCGTAAATCTTGGCGATGGCGGGCGCCTGCTCGACCTTGACCTTGGTCCAGTCGGCGTCGAGCTCTTCGGCGACGATGGCGGCCAGGCCCGCATGGTTGCCCTGGCCGAATTCGATGTGCTTGGAGATCACCGTCACCGCGCCGTCAGCGCCGATCTTGATGAAGGGGCCGAAGGCGCCGAAGTCCTCCTTGGCGCCGACGCTGAGCAGGTCACCGGGGGAGCAGCCCACCAGAAGGGCGCCGCCCACCAGGGTCGCGCCGACCACCAGGTCGCGCCGGGTGGCGCCTTGGGTTTCGCGGGGGGAGAGGATCCTGTTCATGTCCGCTCCTAGATCTTGGCCGGGGCGGCGGGGGCCGCGACGGGGGTGACGGGCGGCGGGGCGGCGGCCGCCATGCCCGCGGCGTCCTTGATGGCCGCGCGGATCCGCTGATAGGTGCCGCAGCGGCAGATGTTGCCGTCCATGGCCGCGTCGATGTCGGCGTCGGTGGGGTTGGGCTTGGCGGCCAACAGGGCCGTGGCGCTCATGATCTGACCCGACTGGCAGTAGCCGCACTGCGGCACGTCATGCTTCACCCAGGCCTGCTGAAGGGGGCTGTTTCCGCCCAGGCTCTCGATGGTGGTGATCTTCATGCCGGCCAGGCCCTCGATGGGCATGACGCAGGAGCGGATCGGCTGGCCGTCGGCCAGCACCGTGCAGGCGCCGCACTGGGCCACCCCGCAGCCGAACTTGGAGCCGATGAGGCCAAGTTCATCCCGCAGCACCCACAGCAGGGGCGTGTCAGGGGCCGCCTTCACCGCCAACGGCTTGCCGTTCACGTCCAGTGTCATGGCCATGAGTCTGTCCCTCCCCGAATGAGATGCAAGCTGCATCTTAACGTCGTTTAGTCGCTGCGGTAAATGTCGCCGTCATGGCGGGGCCGCCCGCGACGCGCTAGGTAGGGCGACAAGCTCTCCGGAGAGGTCTCATGACACGCCGTGTTCTCGCTGTTCTCGCTGTCACAAGCCTGCTGACGGTTTCGCCTGCCCTGGCCGCCGACGGGGCCAAGGTCTTTCAGCTTCAGTGCAAGACCTGCCACGGCGCCAAGAGCACGCCGATGGGCCCCAGCCTGGCCGGGGTGGCGGGCCGCAAGATCGCGAGCCTGGCCGACTACAGGTATTCGGCCGGCCTGACGGCCAAGGCTCCGGCCGTCTGGACCGACGCCAATCTGGACGCCTATCTCGCCGCCCCCACCAAGTTCGCGCCGGGCACGCGGATGCCCACAGGCCTCGCCGGGCCCGCCGACCGCGCCGCGGTGGTGGCCTATATGAAGGGGCTGAAATGAGAGCCGCGCCGTGGATCGCGCTCGCCGCCGGCCTGGCCCTGGCCGGCTGCGCCACCGTCGCCCCTGAAGACGCCACCGACGCGCCCATGACCTATGCTTGCGACGCCGGGAAGCGCTTCGTGGCGTCCTATGCCCTGGATGGGCGGATCGTGCGGGTGACCGCTGGCGGCCAGACGACGACCCTGCGGCAGGTGAAGAAGAAGAGGGGCGATCCCATCTTCGCCGCCGGCGGCGTGACTCTTACCACCCAGGGAGCATCGGCGGATCTGGACGGCGCCCCGGCCGGTCCCTACCGGAACTGCAGAACCGGCTAGGTGGACGCCTTTCCCGCCTATTTCCCGCTGGCCGGCCGCAAGATCGTTGTGGCGGGGTCGGGCGAGGCCGCGGAGAACAAGCTGCGGCTGCTGGCCTCGTCACCGGCGACCCTGGTGCGGGTGGAGGGGGCCGATGCCTTCCTGAGCGGCAGCTATTCCGGCGCCCTGCTGGTTTTCATCGACGGCGAGGACGAGGCTTTCGCCAAGGGCGCGGCCGCGGCGGCGCGGGCCGCGCGGGTCCTGGTCAATGTCACCGACCGGCCTGAGCTCTGCGATTTCACCACGCCGGCCGTCATCGACCGGGGCGAGGTGGTGGCGGCCATCGGCACGGGCGGCGCGTCGCCCATGCTGGCGACCATGCTGCGCAACGACATCGAGCAGCGGGTGCCGGAGGGTACGGGCCGGGTCGCGGCCCTGTTCCGCAAATTCCAGGATGACGTCCGCGCCAAGTTCCCCGAATTGCACGCCCGGCGGGCCTTCCTGCGCGAGACCCTGTCGGGCGCGGTGGCGCAAGCCGCCCAGGGCGGCGACATGGAGAAGGCCCAGAGCCTGTTCCGCGACGCCATCGCCAAGGGCCCCAAGGCGGCCGGTAAGGTGCAGTTCGTGGCCGGGCGCGGGCCTGCCGATCTGCTGACCCTCCGCGCCAGCCGAGCCCTGGCCGCCGCCGACGTGATCGCCGCCGACGCCGCCGCCGACCCCGACATCCTGGCGATGGCGCGGCGCGACGCCGAGCGGCTGACGCCCCTTGAGGCAACGCCCCAGGCGATGATCGAGCTGGCCCAGTCCGGCCGCCGCGTGGTGCGGGTGGTGGTTCTGGCGCCGCCTGCAGAGGAAGCCCGGGCCCTGGCCGCCGCCGGTGTGACGGTCGAGGTCCTGGCGTCGGCGACGTGACGGGCCTGGCCCCCGACGACTGGGCGGCGATCGCCCTGTCCCTGAAGGTGGCCCTCGCCGCCACCGCCTTCGGCCTGCCCCTGGCGCTCGCCACGGCCCTGGCCCAGGCGCGCGGCAAATTCGGGCTGCGAGTGCTGTTGGATGTCCTGGTGACCCTGCCGCTGGTCCTGCCGCCGGTGGCGACCGGCTATGGCCTGTTGCTGCTGTTCGGCCGGAACGGTCCGATCGGAGAAGCCCTGGAGAAGGCGGGCGTCGTCTTCGCCTTCGACTGGACGGGCGCGGCCCTGGCGGCGGGGATCATGGCCTTCCCGCTGATGGTGCGACCCATGCGGCTGGCCATCGAGGCCCTGGACAAGGAGGTCGACGAGGTGGCCCGGACCCTGGGCGCCCCGCCCCTCGTGCGGTTCTTCCGCATCACTCTGCCCCTGGCCCTGCCCGGCGTGGCGGCGGGCGCGATCCTGGGGTTCGCCAAGGCGCTGGGGGAATTCGGGGCCACCATCACCTTCGTGGCCGCCATTCCGGGGGAGACTCTTACCCTCCCCGCCGCGATCTACGGCGCCACTCAGTCGCCGGGCGACGAGGCCCGCGCCGGCATGCTGTGCCTGGTGGCCGCCGCCATCGCCATCGGTGCGGTGCTGGTGTCCGACCTGGTGGGGCGGCTGGCCACCCGGACGTCCCGGGGCGCGCCCTAGGTATTTATCCGGGTAATATTGACTAAATATTGTATCCGGGTAAAAGGCGACGCTTCACCGGAGCCGTCCCATGTCCCTGCCGCAAGCCTATCGCCCCGCCGTCGACCGCGCCCTGCAGGCGGCGTTCGGCACGATAGAGATGGACAGCCTCGTCCCCGTCGCTGGCGGTCTCTCCGGCGCCCTGACCTATCGGATCCGCGTCGGGGGCATCGCCTATCTGCTGCGGGTCGAGACCCAGCGCGACGGCTTTCAGGATCCCCATCGCTGGCATCCGTGCATGGCCATCGCGGCCCAGGCCTGTCTGGCGCCCCGCGTCCGCTATGCCGACGCCACCGACGGTGTGGTGATCATGGAGTTCATCTCCGAGCAGTCCTGGGCCGTCGACTATGCCGGGACCCGTAGGGACCTGATTGTCGAGGCCGCCCAAGGCGTCCTCGCCCTCCACCAGACACAGGCCTTCCCGCCTCTCGTGGATTACATGCAGGGCATGGACGAGGTCTGGTCAGGGTTCCTGGCCACCGGCCTGCTGGCCAAGGCGGCGACCGCGGATCTGCTGGAGCGATACGGCCGGGTTCGCGCGGCCTACCGCACCGACCCGGCCGACCTGGTCTCCAGCCACAACGACCTGAACCCGCGCAACATCCTCTATGACGGGCGCAGGCTGTGGTTCATCGACTGGGAGAGCGCGTTCCTCGCCGACCGTCACGTGGACCTGGCGACCCTGGCCAACTTCATCACCCATGACGTCGGCGAGGAAGACCTGCTGCTGGCGACCTATTTCGGCCAGGCGCCTGACCCCCGCCAGCGGGCGCGGCATCTGGTGATGCGGCAGGTCAACCACCTGTTCTACGGCCTGATCATGCTGACCGCCGTGGCGCGGCTGCGTCCAGGCGAACGGGCGGCGGGCGGCCTGGAGGGGCCGTCGCTGGCGGAGATCCACCAGGGCATCGGCGCCGGGACCTTCGTCCTGGAGGGCTGGGAAGGTCAGGTCGCCTATGGCAGGGCGCGGCTCGCCCAGGCCCTGGCGGGGATGAAGACCGACGCCTTCGATCAGGCGGTCAGCATGCTGACCGCCTGACGGGCGCTAGTCGTGCAGGGACCGCTTGTTGGTCTCGGGCAGGAACAGCAGGCAGGTGACCACCGAGATCGCCGTGAAGGCGAAGGGGTACCAGAGGCCGGAATAGATATCGCCCACCGCCGCCACGATGGCGAAGGCGGTGAAGGGCACGAAGCCGCCGACCCAGCCGGTGCCGATATGGTAGGGCAGGGACATGGCGGTGTAGCGGATGCGGGTGGGGAACAGCTCCACAAGGGTCGCGGCGATGGGTCCGAACAGGGCCGTGGCGGCGATCACGAACACCATGAGCACGCCGAACACGCCGGGCAGGTTCATCCGCGCCGGATCGGCCTTCTCGGGATAGCCGGCGGCCTTCAGCCCGCCCTTGATGCGGCCCTCGATAGCGGCCTTCGCGGCCTTGGCGTCGTCCTTGGAAAGGCCGGCGATGGAGTCCGACTCGACGACGGCCGCGCCGATCTTCACCTGGGCCTTGGCGCCCGGCGCGCCCTGCTGGTTCTTGTAGGAGACCCCGGCGTTGGCCAGCGTGCCCTTGGCGATATCGCAGGAGGAGGTGAAGGCCGCCTTGCCCACAGGATCGAACTGCAGCGAGCACTCGGCCGGGTCGGCCACCACCACGATGGGGGTGCGGGCCTCCGCCTCGGCGAGCGCCGGGTTGGCGGTCTTGGCCAGCATGTGGAAGCCGGGGAAGTAGGCGGCCAGCATCAGGGTCATGCCAAACAGCATCACCGGCTTGCGGCCCACCTTGTCCGACAGCCAGCCGAAGAGGACGTAGAAGATGGCGCTGACCGCGGTGGCGGCCATCATCAGCATGTTGATGGTCTCGGCCGGGACCTTGAGGAACTTGTCCAGGAAGGTCTGGGTGTAGAAGAAGGCCGTGTACCAGACGGCGCCCTGGGCGAACATGATGGCCACCAGGGCCAGGAGCACGATCTTCAGGTTCTTCCAGGTGCCGAAGGCCTCGGTGAAGGGCGCCTTGGCGATCTCGCCTTCCTCTTTCATCTTGGCGAAGGCCGGGCTCTCCGACAGCTTCAGGCGCATGAAGATCGAGATGACCAGCAGGCCCGCCGAGAACAGGAACGGAATGCGCCAGCCCCAGGCGTCGAAGGCCTCGGGCCCGAAGTAGCGGCCCACCACGACCCGGGTCGCCAGGATCACCAGCAAGGCGCCGAACAGGCCGAAGGCGGCGGAGGTCTGCACCCAACTGGTGGAGCGGCCCCGGGCGCCGGGAGGCGCGTGCTCGGCCACATAGATGGCCGCGCCGCCGTATTCTCCGCCCAGCGCGAAGCCCTGCAGGATGCGCATCAGCACGAGCAGGGCCGGCGCGATGATCCCGACCTGGGCGTAGGTGGGCAGGAGGCCGATGGCCACGGTGGCGCCGCCCATCAGCACCACGGTGAACAGGAAGGCGCCCTTGCGTCCCACCCGGTCGCCGATGCGGCCGAACACCAGGGCGCCGAGCGGCCGGAAGGCGAAGCCCGCGCCGAACAGGGCGAGCGCGGCGATATAGCCGGCGGTCTCAGGGAGACCGGAGAAGAAGGTCTTGGAGATGACCTGGGTCAGGCTGCCGAAGACGAAGAAGTCGTACCATTCGAAGGTGGTCCCGGCGGCCGAGGCGCCCACCACGGTGCGCAACGAAGCTTCCTTCGGCGCCTTGGCCTCTTCAACTGCCGCCATACGTCTCTCCCCCGAGCTCTTTGTGGCCAAGGTCTAGCATTGGCTTGTGCGGCGTTGGAAGGGCGGGCGCGCTTCTCCTCTTCCACAAGTGGAGAGGAGGGGATTGGCTAGGCCACGGCCTCTTCGGCGAAGTCGGCGGGCGCGCTCAGGCGGGCGATCTCGGTCAGCAGGGCGGTGGGGGAGATCGGCTTGCCCACGACGCCGTCCATTCCGGCTCCCAGGTAGGACTGGTGCTGGTGGGACAGGACGTTGGCGGTCAGGGCCACGATGGGGGTCTGGGCCACGGGACCGCCCAGGGCGCGGATGCGGCGGCAGGCTTCCAGGCCGTCGATACCCGGCATCTGGACGTCCATCAGGATCAGGTCGAAGTCCCCGCGGGCCGCGGCCTCGACCCCCAGCAGGCCGTCGGCGGCGGTCTCGACGCTGGCGCCGAGATTCTCCAGCAGCTTGGTGGCGATCATGCGGTTGGTGGAATTGTCCTCCACCACCAGGATGCGCAGGCCCTCCAGCACCGGTTCGCCGGTGTCGGCGATGGCGACGACCGGCTCGGCCCTGGGAGCGGAAACCTCCAGCCAGAAGACCGAACCCTTGTCCTCAACCGAGGTGAAGCCCACCGCGCCGCCCATCATCTCCGCCAGCTTCTGGGTGATGGCCAGGCCCAGGCCCGAGCCGCCGAACTTGCGGGTGGTGGACGCGTCGCCCTGGTCGAAGCGCTGGAAGATGCGGCCCTGGGCGTCGGCGGGAATACCGACACCGGTGTCGGCGACCTCAAGGCGCAGCACCCGGCCGGCGCTCGTGTTGTGCAGGGCGGCGCGGATGGTGATCGACCCTTCCAGGGTGAACTTCACCGCATTGCCCACCAGGTTGAACAGGGCCTGGCGCAGCCGAACCGGGTCGGTGCGGACCCAGTCGAGATCGGCCAGGCCCTCGAGCTTCAGCTCCAGCCCCTTGGCTTCGGCCTGCGGTCGCAGCAGGCGGGTGACCCCCTGGATCAGGGCGGCGGGATCGACGGACTCCTCGGCCAGGGCCAGGGCGCCGGCCTCGATCTTGGAGAAGTCGATCACGTCGTTGAGGAGCTCGGCCAGCATCTGGCCGCAGGAGAGCGCCTCCTCCAGCATGGCCCGGCCGTCCTGGCTCAGGCTCTCGGTCTTCAGCAGGTGCAGGACCCCCATCACCCCGTTCATCGGCGTGCGGATCTCGTGGCTCATATTGGCTAGGAAGGCGGCCTTGGCCTCGGCGCCGGCCTGGGCGGCCTGCTGGGCCTCGATGAGGGCCAGCTCCTGGCGCTTGCGCTGGTCGAAGTCGTGGACGAGGCCGACACCTTTCAGCCAGCGGCCCTTGGAGTCGCGCTTGAGGTGGTGGAACACCCGCATCCAGCGAGCCTCGCCGGAGGGCGTCATGATGCGGGCCTCGAAGGCCTCGCCCGACTTGCGGCGGTCGGCGTTGATGTCGAGGAAGGCCTGGCGCACGCCGGCCATGTCGTCCTCGTGGAACTTGGGGAAGTTCAGCTTCAGGGCGTCTCCATAGCTGCGTGAGGAGCGGCCGATCAGCTTCTTGAACTCCGGGCTGGCCCAGAAGGTCTTGTTGACGTGGTCGATCTCATAGACCCCGGCGTCGGCGGCGCTGAGCGCCACCTTCAGACGCCGGGCGTTGGTCTGGGCCTCGCGCCGGGCGCTGGCCACCGCCGAGATGTCGTCCACATAGGCCAGCATGCCGCCGATCTCGCCGGCGGCGTTCAGCCAGGGCCGCGCCTCCCAGCGCACCCAGTGCTTGCCGCCCTGGCTGTCGGTGAAACGGTCCTCCTTGCTGGAGATCACCTCCCCCTTCAGGGCCCGCCGCTGGGCGGCCAGGAACTTCTTGGGAATGGTGGGGAAGACGTCCTCCAGCCTCAGCCCCAAATGGTCGCGGTGGCCCAGGCTGAAGGCGTGCCGCCAGCGGTTCGAGATCATCAGGTAGCGCAGGTCGCGGTCGAACATGGCCACCGCGAAGGGGGCGTTCTCAATCAGCTGACGGATTTGCCGCTCGGCGGCCACGGCCGCGTCGCGGGCGGCGATCATCTCGGTGATGTCCTGCGACATCCCCTTGAGCGCGAAGACGCCCCCTCGTCGGGGCTCACAATGGAAGGTGGCGCGCCAGGTCGACCAGCGGCCGTCCTTGTTGCGCATCCGGTGTTCAAGCGTCTGGGGGATACCCTCCAGGATGCCGCGGTTGAAGGCGGACCGGACGGCCTGGGCCTCGTCGGGATGCAGGATTTCGCGGAAGGCCTCGGCGCTCCCCATTTCGTCGCGGCTGTAGCCGGTGATGGCAAGGATATCGTCGGACCAGTCGAGGCGCTCGCCGGCCGGCTCGAAGGACCAGGTGCCGACGCCCGCGCTCTCCGAGAGCAGCAGGCGCGTGCGGCGGGCATCCTCCACCTCGGCCTGGCGCTCCCGGTCCTGGGTGGCGTCGCGCAGGGTTCCGATGATGTGCCCGTCGTGGTCAGCTGGCTACGACCCTCGAACCAGCGGTAGGAGCCGTCCTTCATCCGCATGCGGGCGACGTTCTGGCCAGTGCGGGTCTCGATCAGCTGTTCGGCGAACTCGCCGAAGGCCTCCAGGTCGTCGGGATGAATGAAGTCGGCGGCGGACTTGCCGAGAATCTCGTCGCTGGCCCAGCCGGTCGTCGCCGTCCAGGCCGGGTTCACCAATTTGAATCGGGCGTCAGGACCGATGACGAGCAACAACTCCTGGCTGTTGGTGAACAGCCACTGGATCATCAGGCCGTGCTCCGTCGGCGTGTTGTCCGCACGCTCTGCCGGCATAGAAATCGTCCCCCGCGTTCGAGGCCGACTCTTAGGCGGGAAGCGTAAACGCAACGTTCGAAGAACGCCGTTTGATCGCGAAGGTTGAAGTTATTTCAACCGGGGGCCGTGGAGGGCGCCGAGCCGCGGGCCTTACCAAAATTTCACTATCATGCGATGCGCACTACCTTGTATGAAGCAGTACCTTGCGATGTTCGATCGAGGGTTTTGGAGGCAGGCCGCGTGGAAGCCGTGGAAGTTCAACTGAAGAAGGGGGTGCTCGAGATGTGCGTGCTCGCGCTCCTCTCCCGGGGCGACAACTACGCCTACGAGATCGCCAGCCGGTTGGCCGAAGGGATCGATATGGGGGAAGGCACCATCTATCCGCTGATGCGGCGGATGCAGGCCGATGGGCTGGTGGACACCTATCTGGTGGAGTCTTCCTCGGGTCCGCCGCGCAAATATTATCGGCTGACCGAGGCCGGGAAGACCAACTTCATCAGCCAGAAGCAGGCCTGGGTCTCGTTCTCCAAGGCCGTCAACGCCATCCTGGGAGACGCCCAATGACCCGCCAGGCGTTCCTTGCCCGGCTGCGGGAGGGCCTCGCTGGCCTGCCCGCCCATGCCATCACCGACATCGCCGCCGACTATGAGGCGCACTTCGCCGAGGGCGAGGCCGCCGGCCGCACCGAGGCCGAAGTCGCCGCCGCCCTGGGCGACCCTGGCCGCCTGGCTCGCGAGCTGCGCGCCGAGGCGGGCCTGAAGCGCTGGGAGTCGGAGCGCAACCCGTCGGCGGCCGCCTCGGCGGTCTTCGCGGTCCTGGGGCTCGGGGCCATCGACCTGCTGATCCTGCTGCCCATCGTGCTCTCCATCGCCGGAACCCTGCTCGGCCTGTTCGTGGCGGTGATCGCGGTGTTCGGCTCGGGGGGCTTTGTCTTCGCCGCCGGTCCGTTCCTGGACCCGCCGGGCGGCGTGGCCGCGGCCATGCTGGCCGGGATCGGCCTGATGGCGGGCTCAGTGTCTCTGGGCGCCGTGCTCTGCCTGGTCACCGTCGGCTTCGTGAACCTGCTCGTCTGGTACGGGCGTCTCCACTACCGGCTGCTGAAGCCGGCCATTGAACCTCAAGCCTGAAGGCCCCTGACATGATCCGCCTTCTCGTCATCATCGCCGTGGTGGGCTTTCTCACCTGCATCGTCACCCTCGGCGGCGCCGTGGCCCTCGGCGGCCGCGATATCGCCGCCCAGGGCTGGGACCGCTGGAGCTGGTCTGACCGTGACTGGGACATCGGCTGGGATGAGCACGGCAAGCGCCACAGCAGTTGGCGCAACCACCACAAGGACGATCCCGAATGGGCGTCGGTCACCCGGGAGCTGGCCTGGGACGGGGGGACCGCCCTGATCCTGGACGTGCCCGCCGAGGTCACCTTCACCCAAGGCGGCGAAGGCCCCGGCAAGCTGACGGTCACCGGACCCAAGCGCTCCCTCGACACCCTGACCCTTTCGGCCGGCCGGCTCAGTGACCGCGTCAGTCACACAGGCGCGCGTCTGAAAGTCGTCATGACCGCGCCCAAGGTCACCCGCTTCGAGCTGAAGGGCGTCGATCGCCTCAATATCGAGGCCTATGACCAGGACAGCCTGGAGATCAGCACCACCGGCATGGCCAAGGTCGCGGGCCAGGGCAAGACCAAGGCCCTGACCCTCAACATGACCGGCGCCGGCGAGGCGGATCTCGCAGGCCTCGACGCCGAGACCGTCGAGGTGGACATCTCGGGCGCGGCCGAAGCCACGGTGGCGCCCCGCACCAGCGCCAGGCTGGACATCTCAGGCTCGGGAGAGGTCGATCTGAAGACCCGCCCCTTGAAGCTGGAAAAGAACATCTCCGGCTCAGGCGAGGTGCACGAGCTGGAATCCTAGAGATCCGCGCAAGCGGAGCGGCCGACGGTTCTTCCCCAAAAAAGACAACCGGCCTGACTGGCCCAGGGCGCTCCCCCGCCCTGGGCTCTTTCTTGTGGTCCCGCCCAGTCGCCTGCCGGCCGCTGCGCCTTAGAAGGCGTTCTCGCCGGTGATGGCCCGGCCCAGGATCAGGGCGTGGACGTCGTGAGCGCCTTCATAGGTGTTGACGGTCTCCAGGTTCGCCGCGTGACGCATCACGTGGTACTCGCCTGAAATCCCGTTGCCGCCGTGGATGTCGCGGGCCTCGCGGGCGATGGCCAGCGCCTTGCCGCAGTTGTTGCGCTTCATCAGGCTGATGGCTTCCGGCACCCATGCGCCCTGGTCCAGCAGGCGGCCCAGCGCCAGGGAGCCCTCGAAGCCGAGCGCGATTTCGGTCTGCATGTCGGCGAGCTTCTTCTGCACCAGCTGACGGGCGGCGAGCGGCTTGCCGAACACGCTGCGGGTCTTGGTGTAGTCGCGGCTGGCGTGCAGGCAGAATTCCGCCGCGCCCATGGCCCCCCAGGAAATGCCGTAGCGGGCCTTGTTCAGGCAGGAGAACGGCCCCCGCAGACCAGAGACATTGGGCAGCATCTGGTCTTCCGGCACGAAGACGTCGGCGAGTGCGATCTCGCCGGTGATGGAGGCGCGCAGGGACAGCTTGTTCTGGATCTTCGGCGTCTCGAAACCCTCCGAGCCGCGGTCCACCAGGAAGCCCCGGATCACCCCGTCCAGCTTGGCCCAGACCAGGGCGACGTCGCAGATCGGCGAGTTGCTGATCCACATCTTGGAGCCGCTCAAGGTGTAGCCGCCGGGCGCCTTGCGGGCCACGGTGCGCATGGAGGCGGGGTCGGAGCCGCCGTCGGCCTCGGTGAGGCCGAAACAGCCGATGATCTCACCCTTAGCCATGCCGGGCAGGTACTTGCGCTTCTGCTCTTCCGATCCGAAGGCGTAGATCGGGTACATCACCAGGGACGACTGGACGCTCATGGCCGAACGGTAGCCGGAGTCGATCGCCTCGATCTCGCGGGCGATCAGGCCGTAGGCCACGTGGTTGACGCCGGCGCCGCCGTACTCCTCCGGCAGGGTGGGGCCAAGGAAACCCAGGGCGCCCATCTCGGTCATGATCTCGCGGTCGAACCGCTCCTCGGCATAGGCAGAGACCACCCGGGGCAGCAGCTTTTCGCGGGCATAGGACCGGGCCGCGTCCCAGACCATGGTCTCCTCCTCGGAGAGCCGGGACTTCATGTCCAGGGGATCTTCCCAGTCGAAGGTCTTGGCGGCGCTGTCCTGAGCCATGGTTTTTTCCTGCGCTAAAACTGCAGGCCTTATGACGCCAAGTCAGGTCCCTGTGTAGACGCCTTTGCGCTTCTCCAGGAACGAGGCGCGGGACTCCTTCACGTCATTGGTGGCCCGGCGGGCGAAGGAGAGGCCGACGGATTCGTATTTCAGGGCGGTGTCGAGGTCGCTTTCGAAGTTGGTCTGCAGCACCTTCTTGGCGGTGCGCACCGCCAGCGGCGGCCAGCGGGTGATCTCCTCGGCATAGGCCAGGGCCGCGTCGAGAAGCTGGTCGTGCGCCACCAGGCGATTGAGCAGGCCCAGGGACTTCGCCTCTTCGGCCAGGACCATGCGGCTGGTCATGATCAGATCGGCGGCGTCGGCATAGCCGACGATGCGCGGCAGCAGCCAGCTCATCCCTGAGTCGGGCGACAGGCTGCGCTCGACGAAGGTGGTCTTGAAGCGGGCGTGCTCGGAGCCGATGCGGACGTCGCATCCGAGCGCCGCACTCATGCCGGCGCCCGCGCAGACCCCGTTGATGGCGCCGATCAGCGGCTTGTCGAAGTCGTGGAACAGCCTGGCCCACCGCCCCACCCAGCTCATCTCGTCAAGCCGTGCGTTCTGGCTGGTCTCAGGGGGAGGCGCCTGGCCGGTCAGGTCGGCCCCGGAACAGAAGCCCCGCCCAGCCCCGGTGAGAATCACCGCGCGGATATTGTCGTCCTCGCGCGCCAGGGCGAAGGCGGCGTGGACGTCGGCGCGCAGTTCGCCACTGATGGCGTTCAGTTTTTCCGGGCGATTCAGGGTGATGATGCCGGCGTGGCCGCGGGTCTCATACTCGATCGTCTGCCAGGTCATGCGCGTCTCCCCTTTTATCGCGACCCTCACGTTCCTTGCGCGGGGAGGCAAGGGCGATCTGAAGCAGTGGTGTCAACGGTGCGACAGTCCGCCCACTCGCGCTTCGCGCGAATCATGTGAGTCTGTGCGGAGAACGTCGCAACCTTCCGCGACGGTCGGTCGTTCCCGTGTCAGGCGTTCAAGACCAAGGGACCACCCATGTCGCTTACCCGTACGGAGTCCAACCCGTTCGACCTGGTCCGGCCCTTCGTGGTGCTGGCCGTGTTCGCGTTCTTCGTCGGCTTTGCGATCTACATGGTCGCGGGCGCGGGCAGCGTCGCCACCGCCTATTCCCGAACCCACGCCGCGGCACCGATTTCCCTGGACTCTATCGACTGGGACAGCCGCAAGGCCATCTAGCGCGGCCCTACTTGCCCCGCGCCACGAACCAGCCGTTGCGGAATTTCTCGTCGGCCTTGCCGTAGACGAAGGCCTCGCCCTCGGGCGTCAGCACGCTTCCCCCCGCCGCTTCCAGCACCGCGTGGCCGGCGGCTATGTCCCACTCCATCGTCGGGCCATGGCGCGGATAGACATCAGCCGAGCCCTCCGCCAGGCGGCAGAACTTGATGGAGGAATCCATCGCGCTGGGGGTGTCGAAGCCGTACTTGTCGGCCAGGGCCTTGATCGTCTCTTCCTTCATGGTGTGACTGACCAGGGCGACGGCCTTGCCCTGAGGCCAGGCCCGGGCCTGGACCGGCCTCCCGGCCTCGCCCACCAAGCGCTTCATCGTCTGGCCGGCCTCCGTGTACCAGGTCTCGCCCGAGGCCGGGGCGCAGACGGCTCCGGCCACGGGGCGGCGGTGTTCGATCAGGGCGATATTGACCGTGAAGTTAGGGTCGCCGCGCACGAAGGCCTTGGTGCCGTCCACCGGATCCACCAGGAAGAAGCGCTCGCCCACGGCGTCGGGGGTCCCGAACTCGCTGGCGTCCTCCTCGGAGATCACGTGGACGCCCGGGAAGTGGGTCTCAAGCCGCTGCAGGATCAGGGCCTCGCCGCGCCGGTCGGCTTCGGTGACCGGGCTCTCGTCGGCCTTGGAGAAGACCTCAAGGCCTGACTTCCAAAGCGGCAGGACCAGGCGGCCGGCCTCTTCGACGATGTCGGCCAGCAGGGCGCCGACATCGGTGTTGAAACTGCTCATCGCCTGATGCTCCGGGGGTCATCGCTCACAAAGGTCAGGGGCACGATCGCAGTGTCGATCACCTGCTTGCCCGCTTCCTGGAAATTCACCGTCACCTTGCGCCCCGCCACCGACTGCACCTGACCCGGTCCCCAGTCGGCCCGGCCCGGATGGCGCACGATGACGCCGGGCTGGAGGAAGGGATCGGAACCGCTCATGAGGCGGTTACCTATCCGCCTGCCCCGCTTTGCCAAAGCGCCAAATCAGGCCAAGTTCGAGGCCTCATGTCAGACATCGACCAGAACGCCCCCGCCGAACCCTCCGGGGAGCTCCCCCCGGCGCCGCGCACCGCCGAGGTCGCCGCATATCTGGCGGCGCGGATGTGTCACGACTTCATCAGCCCCGCGAGCGCCATCGTCTCGGGCCTCGACCTGCTGGATGATCCCAGCGCCCAGGACATGCGCGAAGACGCCATGAACCTGATCGCCGGCAGCGCGCGCAAACTGGCCGACCTGCTGTCCTTCACCCGGGTCGCCTTCGGCGCGTCGGCGACGGCCGAGATGTTCGACGCCCGCGAACTGGCCAAGCTGGCCCAGGGCGTCTTCGCCCATATGCGCGCCGAAATGGATTGGCAGGTGGAGCCTGCCTCCCTGAACAAACCGGCGGCGCGGGCCATTCTCAACCTGGCCCAGATGGCCGGCGCGGCCCTGCCCACCGGCGGTGTCGCCAAGATCCGCGCGGTGGTGGAGGGCGCCACCGTGGTGCTCGCGGTGGAGGCCATCGGTCCCCGCGCCCGCCTGCGCTCAGAGGTCCTGGCCGGCCTGCGCGGCGAGGCCATGGGGGAGGGACTGCACGGCCACTGGGTCCAGGCCTATTACGTCCACCTGTTCCTGACCGACGCGGGCGGCCGGATCTTCGCCGACGTCACTGAAGAGCAGGTCACCTTCGCGGCCAGCATTCCGGCCTGAGCGGCCGTCACATCGGCCTGCGACCTAGCCGCGCGAAATGTGAATTCCGGGCGGGTTAATACGGCTCCTTAACCAACCGCGCGCGAGAAGACGGTTGAAGGGTGGAGTATCCCGTTGAAGACCTGCCTCGTCGTTGACGACAGCCGGGTGATCCGCAAGGTCGCCCGACGGATTCTGGAGGACATCGGCTTCGAGATCGCCGAGGCGTCCGACGGGATGGAGGCGCTTGCCTGGTGCCGGGCGGCCATGCCTGATGCGGTGCTGCTGGACTGGAACATGCCGGTGATGACGGGGATCGAGTTCCTGCGCCACCTGCGGCAGGAGCCGGGCGGCGACAGGCCCACCGTGGTGTTCTGCACCGTCGAGAATGACATCGAACGCATCCGCGAGGCGCTCGACTGCGGCGCCAACGAGTACATCATGAAGCCCTTCGACGGCGACATCATCGCCTCGAAGTTCGCCGAGGCCGGACTGGCATGAGGTCCGAGGACATCGATCTGGTGGTCCAGCTCTGCGCGGCCCGTGCCGGGCTCTTCGTCGACCCGCACAAGACCTACCTGCTGGAGAGCCGCCTGGGCCCGGTGGCGCGGCGTGAGAACTTCGGCTCCATCGACGAGATGATCGCCACCCTGCGCACCAAGCGTGAGGACCGGCTCGCCTGGGCGATCGTCGAGTGCATGGCCTCCAGCGAGACCGCCTTCTTCCGCGACCGCGCGCCGTTCGCCCTGTTCCGGGACGAAATCCTGCCCACCCTCGCGCGGCTGCGCGACGGCGAGCCGATCCGCATCTGGAGCGCGGCCTGCGGTTCGGGCCAGGAAGTCTATTCCCTGGCCATGACCATCGAGGATCAGCGGGCGCTGATTCCGGGCGCCAAGCTGGAGCTGTTCGCCTCGGACCTCTCGGAGCGTGCGTTGGAAAAGGCCCAGAGCGGCCTCTACACCCAGTTCGAGATCCAGCGCGGCCTGCCGATCCGCCAGCTGGTGCGCCACTTCGAGAAGGCCGACGAGATGTGGGCGCTCGCCCCGCGGATCCGTCAGATGGTCCGCTGGCGGCGCATCAA
This sequence comes from Phenylobacterium ferrooxidans, assembly GCF_042714595.1. NCBI lineage: Bacteria > Pseudomonadati > Pseudomonadota > Alphaproteobacteria > Caulobacterales > Caulobacteraceae > Phenylobacterium > Phenylobacterium ferrooxidans. Next base: position 18,040 of record NZ_JAOTJD010000020.1, read on the forward strand.
TCTGGTGGCCGACCTCTCGGCGGCCGGCCGCTTCGACGTGATCTTCTGCCGATATGTGCTGAACGGCATGGTGGAGCCGATGCGAGCCCGCCTGCTGGAGAACCTGGCCCGGGCTTTGAGCCCCGACGGCTTCCTGTTCCTGGGCCTGGGGGAGACCGCCACTGGCCTCTCGGAGGCCTTCCAGCCCGTCAGCGGGCGACCCGGGCTGTACGCCCGCAATCCTTCCTTTCGCGCCGCCGCCTGACAGGCGGAGCCACACCACCTAGACTGCCTCCATCACTCGGGGGATTTTTCGATGTCCAAGCGCCTGTTGTCCGCGACCGCCGCGATCCTGGCCGCCACCCTGGCCCTGGCCAGCTGCAACAAGCCCACCCAGGAGCCGTCCGCGCCGGTCTCTCCGGGACAGCCGACACCGCCTGTCGCGCCGCCGGGACCCGTGGCGACACCGGCTCCTGCCGCCCGTCTGACCGGCTTCTTCCATCAGCCAGGCCTCAACCTGTTCGGCTATTATTTCCCCAAGGCGCCCGTCCAGTTCGGAAACTTCAAGCTCCGCCAGCTGCATCTGGGCTCGCCCGAGGAGTTCGCCAGCTACGAAAAGGGCCAGAGGATCTCGCCCAACTACGCTCCGGTGATGCTGGAGTTCGACGACGTGACCAGCCCCCAGCGGGAGAATGAGCTGGGCCAGCCCTATCACGAGGTCAGCCGGCGGGTTCTGCCCACGGCCTACAGAATCACGTCCGAGCAGCTGAGCTTCCACGGCCGGGACGATGTGCTGGGAGAGGTCAGCTTCGACGGCCGGATCGACGCCAAGGCCCTGGAGCGGGTCCAGGCCGGCGGGGCTGAGGAGACCGTGCTGGACGGGGCGCTCGCGGCCATGGGCCAGAAGCTCAGCCGGGCGTTCGTCTGGTTCGGCGGCGACTGAACCCTTCGCCCACGAAAAATCCCGCCGCAGAGACTGCGGCGGGACGTTCGGCCCTGAGTGGGCTTGTAGGTCTTAGTTCTTCGCGTCTTCGGCGGTGTTGGTCACAGCCGAACCGGCGGCGGACACGTCCTGGCCAGCACCCGACAGGGTGTTGCAGGCGGAAATGGCGAAGGTGGCGGCCACGACGGCCAGTAGAGCGAGCTTACGCATGTGGGTGTCTCCCCGGGGATGTTGAACTTGCGGGAGACGAACGGTCAGGCTGCAGCCTGGTTCCCTGATTGGTCCTCAGGCTTCACTGTATTTTCGAGACCGGGGGTCGGGAAGACGAGTCGGACCGTCACGCCGCCGGTTTCATTGCGCACCAACTCGGTCCGACCGCGCAGCTGACGGGCGAAGGCGGTCATCAGGGTCCTGCCCACGCCGGACGCCGTAAGCACGTCATTGCTGGACTGCCCGTCGTCGCTGATATCCAGCTCCGCCTCGTCGCCGCGCACCTTGAAGGTGACCGTCAGCGTGCCGCCTCGGCCGGCGAAGGCGTGCTTCTGGGCGTTGGTGATCGCCTCGACGGCGAACAGGGCGAGCGGCGCCAGCCTGTCTGGGTCGATCACCAGGGCGTCCACATGCATCTCGGTCTTCACCAGGGCCCCATGCAGGGCCTCGGCGGAGATGAGCTGGGCGGTCAGCTCCTCCAGGAAGGGCCGCAGATCGACCTTCTTCAGGTCCGGGCCCTGGTACAGAGCGCGATAGATGAGGGCGAGCGCGGTGATCCTCTGACGGGTGTCGGACATGGCCGCCCGGGCGGCAGGGTCGGTAAGGGCGCGCTGCTGCATGTTGAGCAGCGAGGAGATGACCTGCAGGTTGTTCTTCACCCGGTGATGGATCTCGCGCATCAGCGCGTCCTTCTGGGCCAGGTTGTCGCGCAGGGTGGCGTCGCGCCCGACGATGGCGTCGGCCATCTGCTCCAGGGTTTCGGCCAGGTCGCGGATTTCCGGCGGCGCCTGTTCGGCCTGGACCGGACGCACCGTCAGGCGGCCCCGGGCATAGAGCGCCGCGATCCTCTGCAGATAAGCGATCCAGCGGATCACCACTCGCTCGGTCACCACCAGCACCGCCAGCAGGGCCAGAACGAAGGCCAGGATTGGGAAGAGCAGGCCGGTCAGGGGGTTGAGCCGCGCCCAGGAGAACAGGCCCTGGGATCTGGCCGAGAGGATCACATAGAGGTCGTCCCCCACCAGCGGCGCGGCGGAGTAGACCCGACGCTGGCCGCGGCGATCCTCGGCGTACCAGACCACCGAGCCCTTGGCGTCGGCGCGGGCGCGCCAGTCGCGCGGCAAGGCGGGAAACGCCTCGCGGTCGGTGAGGTTCATGTAGTCGCCCTGCCCATCGGCAAGGGCCACCTCGGCCTCGTCGGGCAGGGAACGGTCGGCCAGGCGCGGGGCCAGGCTCTGCAGGGAGATCACCGCCACCAGGGCGCCGTCAAAGCCGACCTTGGGATCGGTGGAGCGGACCGCCGCCAGCAGCACCGGTTCGCGGCCATAGACGGCGCCGGGATCGCGGGTGACCACCAGGTTGTCGCCCTCGGCGAGCTGCTGGAACCAGGGGCGCTCGGCGCGGGCTGGGTCACTGGGAACATCATGAGCGGCGCAGGCGACCCGGCCGCGCCGGTCGAAACGGATCAGGTTTGAATAGCCGGGGATACGCTGGGTCACCTCGGCCAGGCGCTGGGCGCATTGGAGGCCGACGGAAGCCGGCGCCAGGGTTTCCAGCAGGATGTCAGCGGCCTCTATCCGAGCCCGCGCCGTGGCGGCGCTGCGCTCGGCCGAGGCGGCGAGGTTCTGGCGGACGATCTCGCCCTCTCGACGGAAGGCCATGGAGGACTGGATCGCGCCGAGGATCAGCACCGGCAACAGGGCCGCGGCCAGCGCGGCGGTAAGGCGCACCCGGATCGTCGACAGAGAACCCCAGGGGGATGTGATCATGTCTTGCCCGTCGCCTAGCGGGCGCTAGAGAGGCGCTCCGCATCCGCCAGGATGGAGCGCATCGCGTCGCCGGCGGCTCCACCATCACGATCATAGGCCCCGTCGTCGAGGATCGCGTGCAGGGCGCGCCGCGCGCGGCTGACCCGGCTCTTCACGGTGCCGACCGCGCAGTTGCAGATTTCGGCGGCCTCCTCGTAGGCGAAGCCCCCAGCGCCCACCAGCACCAGGGCTTCGCGCTGCTCTGCCGGCAGCATGGCCAGCGACAGGCGCAATTCGTCCAGGGCGACGGGCGCCTCGGGGTCGTCCACCGCCACCAGGGTGCGCTCGGCGGCTTCCTGGTCGAGCTGGCTTTGCCGCCAGGACCGACGCTTCTCCGAATAGAACTGATTGCGCAGGATCATGAAGGTCCAGGCCTTCATGTTGGTGCCCATCTGGAAGCTGTTGCGCGCGTCCCAGGCCTTCATCATGGCGTCCTGCGCCAGATCGTCCGCGCCGGCCGGTTCTCCGGCCAGGGTCCGTGCGAAGGCGCGCAGGTGGGGGATCAGTTTGACGAGTTCGCGCTTGAACGCCTCGTCGTCCGCAGGCGAGCGGTTGGCGTTCTTGGAATCGTCCCCGGCCATTAGCCGTTCTCCGAAGAACGCTTGTCAGCCTTGCGGAGGATATCCAGGAATTCGTCGGGGACCGGCTCGTTGACGACCTCGTCAAACATCTGGCGCAGACGCGCGCCAATGGCCTGCTGCCGAAGTCGGGCTTCATCGAGAACCGCGGAGACTTTCCGCGGGTCCACATTGGATGCTGGTTCGATCATGTCCTCGACGCCCCGCTTGCGCGGCGCTTGCCCCCTCGATTGGTCCTCGTCGCCCGTCAACGTCCCGCTCCGGTTCCGGTTCCCATGATCGCGCTCTAGGATGGACAAAACGCACGCCTTAGGGAACCGGTTCCCCACAGCGACGTTTCCAGCGCTATGCTGAGCGCTATCGGGCGAGTTGTCCCGACGTGGTCGCGTGTTCCTAAAACGGGGAGGGTAAAACCTTGAGTCTGCTAGCCCGACTGGCGCCGCATCTTCCTTATGTGCGCCGCTACGCCCGCGCCCTCACCGGCGATCAAACCACCGGTGATCACTATGTCCGTGTCGCGCTGGAGGCCCTGGCGGCTGGCGAGAGGGTCCTTGAGGCCAATCTCACGCCGCGGGTGGCGCTCTATCACGTCTTCCACGCCATCTGGCTGAGCACGGGCGCCAAGCTTGAGCCCCGCGATGGCGGTGTCACGAGCGACGACGCCAGTGGCCGGCTGATGCGGATCGCGCCCCGGTCGCGCCAGGCCTTCCTGCTGACCGCTCTTGAGGGCTTTACGCCGTCGGAGGCCGCCCAGATCCTGGGCGCCGACTTCGCCGAGGTGGAGGGACTGATCGGCGAGGCGCAAGCTGAGATCGACGCCGAATTGGCCACCGACGTCCTGATCATCGAGGACGAACCGGTGATCGCCGCGGACATTGAGGCCCTGGTCACCGAACTGGGCCACACCGTGGTGGATATCGCCGCAACCCGAACCGAGGCGGTCGACGCGGTCAATCGCAAGGTCCCGGGCTTGGTGCTGGCCGACATTCAGCTGGCCGACGGCTCCTCCGGGATCGACGCCGTGAAGGACATCCTGGCCCGCTACGATGTACCGGTGATCTTCATCACCGCCTTCCCCGAACGCCTGCTGACCGGCGAGCGCCCCGAGCCCACCTTCCTGATCACCAAACCCTTCCAGCCCGAAACGGTGAAGGCGGCGATCGGCCAGGCCTTGTTCTTCCATCCCCGGAACGCCAAGCAAGCCGCCTGATCTTCGAGCCATGGCTTGAACGGAACGCCGGCCTCGCGCCGGCGTTTTCGTTTTCAGGCCGCCGCGTCGGGCGGGGCCATGGTTCCGGAGTCGATTCCATGCTGGGCTGGTCCTTGATCTTCGCCGTCCTCGCCATCGTGGCGGGCCTCCTGGGCTTCATAGGCCTTGCGGGCCTCGCCGCCACCGTGGCCAAGGTGCTGTTCGTGATCTTCCTGGTGCTGCTGGTGGGCAGCTTTGTCATCCGCGCGGTGCGGGGGCAGTCGGTCCTCTGATCCCCAGACATCGAGATATGAAAACGGCCGCCCACTGGGCGGCCGTTTTGCATTGTAGGCGCGAGAGCCTTATCGCGGGGCGTCGGGCGACGTCTGCTGGGTGTTCTCCGCCGGAGCTCCGGCGTCAAAGATCTGAGCATCGGCCGGCTGGCGCGCATTGTTGACCTCGGTGGAGGCGAGGTTGTCGGCCTGCCAGGTCCAGGCGCCGAACAGAGCCATGGCGGCAAGGGCGGTGGAGACCAGCAGCACCCAGAAGACATGACGACCGAAACGGCCCTGGCGGGCGCGAGTGGCGTTGAGGACGGTGTGGTCGGAATTGCGGGAGAGGAAGGCCATGGGGGTGGCTCCTTGTTACCTAGTTCGGGAAATAGCTGAATGGACCGGGGGGAACCGGGCCGGCGGCGTCGCGTGCGCTGAGCTGGCCGATCAGGCCGCCGGCGAAGGCGACCCCCAAAACCACCGCGATGGCGGCGGCGCGGCGGCGCGTCTGGCGCTGGCGCGGGCTCGGCGCGGTGAAATTGACCACTCCGCTGGTGGGCGCATCAAAGGCGCGGATCATGGGGGACCCCCGAGTTCGACGCGAGCCGGACGCCCGCATCTGGCTAACGCCACAGCCGTGCTGCTGTTCCCGCTCATCGACGGTTCAGGTGCGTTGCGGCAAGATGGGTCGCAATGAGGTCCCGGCCTCCCCATCTATTGAGCACCATGATCAAGCCCAGGTACGTTCTCGCCGCCGGTCTCGCCGCCGGTCTCATGTTCGCCTTCGCCAACCTCGCCTCTGCGCAGGGCGCGGCCCTGGAAGGTCGCGAAGTTCGCGCCTCCGATGGCGCGGTGGTGGGGACGATCGCCAAGGTGATCGCCGGCGCTGACGGACGCCCGTTGCAGGTCCTGGTTCAGCCGAAGGGCGCACGCCCGACCGGCCCGCGCAGCCTGCCCTACAAGGCCCTGAGCGCGGACGGCGACCGCTTTGTCATCCCGCTCAGCAAGGCGGAGTTCGACTCCATGCCGGCGGTGGATCTGGCGGCGAAATAAATTCTGAAAAACGCTCGCAGAACGGGAACAAAGGATTTTGCGGTGTGTTTGATATTTGCGAAGGCGGCGACGCCCCCCCCCGACTTGAGGCCGGCGCACACGCCGGTCTGCCGCCTTCGCACCCCATTCTCGACGTGCACACCTTCAAGGCGGCTCCCCCAGAGCCGCCTTTTCTTTGCGCCCTGCCGGCCTACTTGCGCGGGGTCGAAAGCTTGAGAGTGACGTCGGCGCGACGGCGCAGGGGCCGATTGTCGCCGCCGGTGGTGGTGGAGCCGGCCTGGCCCGCGGCGCTCAGATCGAACTCGGCGGCGGGCAGGCCGCTGGCGGCCAGCGCCTGGGTGACGGAAGACGCCCTTTGCCTGGACAGTTCCAGGTTGGCGGCGGGAATGCCGGCGGCGTCGGCCAGGCCCATCACCAGAACCTTGTCCACCTGACAGCCCTTGGCCTGATCGGCGGCGGCGCGCAGGACGGCGCGGCCTTCCTTGGTGACCTCGGCGGAGTCAGGCTCGAAGTAGATCTCCGCCGTCACGTCGGCGCAACTCGCCTCGCGCGTGACGATGCGGTCGCGGGCGCTGGTCATTGTCGTGCAGCCGGCCCCCAGGACCGCCACCACCAGAACCGCCGCACCAAGTCCACGAACCATCGTCATCAGCCACACCCTCTAGGAACAAGCCGCCACCTTAGCCCAGCGCCGCGGCATAGCCATCCACAGCTGCAACGCCTGGCGACGCTTCGCGTTCGCCGCCGCCATAAGGGGAACCCCCAACAGCCTCCACCGTTTCGTGAGTCCAACAAGCGACCGGAGACCACGACCATGCTGTGGAATCGCCGCAACACTTCGCCCGACGCCCTGGCGCACGAAGAGCAGGAGGTTCGCGACGCCTATGAGCGCGGCCGCCGTGACGAGCGCAAGGCGCGCAAGCGTCACCCGATCATGATGACCCTGACCTTCGCCGCCGCCCTGGTGGGCGGCGTGGTGCTGGCCCTGGCCGTCAAGGAAGGGTCCTTCGCCCGCAGCGGCGGGATCGTCGATCATGGCTTGGCCCTGGCCACCAATCGTGCTCAGCCCGTGGTCATGGACGCCGCTCGTGACCTGAAGGCCAAGACCTTCCGCCAGACGGAAAGCTGAGCTCCGCATGGGGGCCAAGATCCGCAGCATCGAACTGATCGCCAACACCGCCTCGGGCAGTGTCGGAGCCGCAGCGCCTGACGAGGCGCGCGCCTTGCTGGCCGAGTTCGGCGGCAAGGCCAATGTGTGCGTGCCCGAGGGCGGCGACCTGGCGGGCTGCCTGCAGGCCGCCATCGACCGCGCCCCCGACCTGCTGGTGATCCTGGCCGGGGACGGCACCGCGCGCGCCGCGGCCGAGCTTTGCGGCATGGACGGACCGATGATCGCGCCCTTGCCAGGTGGGACCATGAATATGCTGCCCAAGGCGGTCTATGGGACCACCGACTGGAAGGCCGCCCTGCGCGACACTCTTGAACACGGCGAGGAACGCACGATCGGCGGTGGCGTGGTGGACGGCCGCCTGTTCCTGGTGGCGGCCATCCTTGGCTCCGGAGCCTTGCTGGCGCCCGCCCGCGAGGCGGTGCGCGAGGGTCGCCCGGTGATCGCCTTCCACCGCGCCCGGCGGGCGTGGCGCCGGGCCTTTTCCGGCCGCCTGCGCTACAGCCTCGACGGCGCGACGCGCGGCAAGGCCGAGGCCATGACCTTCATGTGCCCCATCGCCTCGCGCGCTCTGAATGATGACGACCAGTTCCTGGAGGCCGCTGCGCTCGATCCCACCGGCGTGGCCGAGGCGCTGCGTATCGGGCTGCACAGCGTGATGGGCGACTGGCGCGACGATCCCGCGGTCGAGGCCGTGGCCTGCCGGCAGGCCCGGGTCTGGGCTTCGAGCGGCATACCGGCCGTGCTGGACGGGGAGCCCGCGCGTCTGAAGGCCAGCGTCCAGGTGAGCTGGAAAAGCGCGGTCACGCGGGTACTGGCTCCGCCCAAGCAAGACCACGCCGAGGCCGGCGGAGATGCGCCCAAAGAGACGGTCAAGGCGGCGAACTGATGCGCATCGCCCACCTGTCCGACATCCACTTCGGCGGCGAGAACGTCGAGGCGGTGGCCGCAGCGACCGAGTGTCTTGCCGCCGATCCGCTCGATCTGGTGGTGGTCTCCGGCGACCTGACCCGCTTCGGCGAGAAGGGCGAGTTCGCGTCCGCCGCCGCATGGCTCAAGCAGCTTCCCGAACCCAGGCTGGTGACGCCGGGCAATCACGACGCTCCGTACCTCGCCTGGTATGATCGTCTGTTCTCCCCCTTCGCCCGCTATGAGCGCGCCATCGGCCCCGCCCGTTTCCAGACTCATCTGGCGCCGGGCCTGGCGGTGTACGGCGTCAACACAGCGCGCGGGGTCCAGCCCCGCGCCAACTGGTCGAAGGGGCAGATTTCCGACAACCAGGTGCAGGAGGCCCTAGCCTGGTTCGCCGCGGCGCCGGCCGACACCTTGAAGATCGTCGTCTGCCACCATCCGCTCACCGAGATGATCGGCGGGCCCATGACCGGCAAGGTCTGGAACGGGGAGGCCGCCGCCAAGGCCTTCGCCGAAGCCGGGGTCGACCTGGTGCTGAGCGGGCACATCCACGCCCCCTTTACCTGGCCCTACGGCTATGGCGACGGCAAGACCTACGCGGCGGGTTGCGGAACCCTTTCGATCCGCGAGCGCGGCGTTCCGCCGGGTTTCAACATCGTGGAGACCGAGGGCGCCGAGATCCGGGTCACGGCCAAGGCCTGGACCGGGAGCAAGTACGAGTCGGAGCGCACCTGGTCGCTGACGCGGCGCTGACCTGCACAAAGAAGAGCGCGTCCCCAACCAGGTCGGAGGCGCGCTCTTTGACGTTCGTCTGAGGCGTGTCTAGACGCTTCGCCCGCGGACGAGGTGCATGACGAGGCTGACCACGAACAGCACCAGGAAGACGAAGAACAGAATCTTGGCGACACCCATCGCGGCGCCCGCGATCGAGGTGAAGCCAAGGAGGCCGGCGATCAAGGCGACCACCAGGAAGGTCAGGGCCCAGCTCAGCATGGGGGAAGCTCCGGTTGGTTGGCGTACCTAGCTTGAACGTGCATCAAGCTCAGCCGTTCCCGCGGCGGGCTTCACCGGCGCCGGATGGGTCCAGGCTTGGCCTTCCCCACGCGACGCCGCGTACTGGCCCTCGGCGAAGCTCCAGTTCGGCAGGGCGTCGAACCAGGCGTTCAGGAAGCCCTCACGGTCGTTCTTGTGGTCCAGATAGTAGGCGTGCTCCCACACGTCACAGACCAGCAGGGGGGTAAGGCCGCGATGGATCAGCAGGTCCTCGGCGTCATGGGTGGAGAGCACCTTGAGGGCCTCGCCCTCGGCGGCCAGCCAGACCCAGCCCGAGCCGAAGTGGGCGGCGCCCTTCTCCACGAAGGCGGCCTTCAGAGCCTCGAGTCCGCCGAAGTCACGGGCGATCGCCTGGATCAGAACACCCTCGGGCGCCTGGCGCCCTGCGCTCATCGCGGTCCAGAAGAAGGTGTGGTTCCAGGCCTGGGCGGCGTTGTTGAAGAGCTTTCTGGCCGCGTCATCGCCGGCGGCCTCCCGGACCACGTCCTCGAGGCTGTCCGGCGTGCGGCCGGCCTTGGCCAGCAGGGCGTTCAGCGTCTCGATGTATTTCTTGTGATGCTTGCCGTGATGCACGTCCATTGTGGCGCGCGAGATCACCGGCTCGAGGGCGGCGTGGTCGTAGGGCAGGGGGGGCAGTTCAAACATGGCGGGGTTCCGGTTGGGGGGCGTGAAACGCCCGTCCCTTCCGAAACCCCTGAACCTGCGTGAGGTTCGCTACTTTTTCTTCGCCTTGTCGGCGGAGCGTGTGGCCATGGCGGTGGCGAGCACCGTGGCCACGATCTTCGGATTCCTCAGCGCCACCAGGCTGGCGCCGATGATGGCGCTGGCCGCGACGATGGGCTTTTCCTTGGCGAGATCGATCAGCCGGGTGAGGGTGTCTCGCTCCTCGGCCTGTTTTCCAAGCCTCGGCGGGTTCACCTTGATCAGCAGCGCCATCGCGCACAGCGCCATCAACACTGCGGCCGCACCGGCGACCGAGGCTGCGGCCCAGGCCGGCCCCACCTGCGGCAGGACGGCCGCATAGAGCGTGAAGGCCAGCGCCACGACGACAACGACCGCCGCCGCGCCAAGCGCGGAGACGGCCGAGACGTAGAGAACGGCTTTCTTGAAGATCAACGGTTGCGGCCGCTGGCGAGCAGCAGACCCACCAGGAGACCAACGCCCAGCGCGGTGCCGGCGGCCATCAGGGGCTTCTCGCGAACGCGCTCGACGACGTAGCGCTGGGCCTCGTCGAGATGTTCGCCGGCGTTGTCGGCATAGGTGCGGCTTTGGGCGCGAACCTGCTCCATGCCCTCGGCGACCACCTTCTCAAAGCGCTTCGCGGCTTCGGCGAAGCTGCGTTCGGCCTGGCTGGCCAGTTGGGTCGCGGCCTCGGCCACGGAATTGGCGGCGGCCTTGGCTTCCTCGGCAGTCCGTTCGACGGCGTTCGCGGGCATTGAAGAATCTCCAGAAAATTAGGGGCAGCCCCCGCAAGGCCTTGCGAGCGTGGGGAAGCACAGCCAGAACGCCACCATCTTAGGCCGGTTCCGGCTGCGGCGCAAAGCTGTCGCGCCTGATCGAATTGTGTTCGGCATTGGGGCCCTCAGCCCACGGTTCCTGTCGCATCGGCGCAAACAGCGATCTATGGTCTTCTCATGAGTGAGAAGGCCGCCGGCCTGAACCTGGACCGTAAGCGCCTCGACCTCGCGCTCCAGGCTGCGCGTCTGGGCGAGTTTGAGTGGGACGTCGTCCGCGGCGTTTTCATCGTCAGCGACCGGATGGCCGCGATCACCGGCATGCCGTCCGGTGAAATCCCCGTAGATGGCGCCGCGGATATTCAGGCGTTCGTGCATCCCGACGACAGGGATGCCCTGACCCTTCAGATTCAGGAGAGCCTCCGCGCCGAGGGTCGCTACGAAGCCGAGTACCGCCTGCAGCCAGGGCCTAACGGCGAGATCATCTGGTTGCGGGCGGCCGGGATCCAGGTCCTGAACGACGCCGGCGAGATGACCGCCCTCTGTGGCGTCGTCCAGAACATCACTGACAGCCGGGTCGAAGACGACCAGCGCCGCACCCTGATGGCCGAGGTGGACCATCGGGTGAAGAACGTGCTCGCCGCGGTCCAGTCCCTGGCCTACCAGACCGCCAAGCGCACCACGTCCCTCGAGAGCTTCCTCTCCAACTTCGCCGGCCGGCTGAAGTCCATGGGCTCGGCAAACGAGCTTCTGACGGCCGCTCGCTGGCGTGGCGCGGCCATCGCCCACCTGGCGGCCGCCGAACTCGGAGGCATCGCCCCTGGTCAAACCCGTTGGGAGGGGCCCGAGCTGTTCCTGACGCCGCGCGCCGCCAACGCCCTGTCCCTGGCCCTGCACGAACTGGCCACCAATGCGGTGAAGTTCGGGGCGCTTTCCACCGACACCGGCCGGGTCGATGTCCGCTGGACGGAGCGGCCGGAGGGCGGGTTCGAACTGACCTGGAACGAGAGTGGCGGGCCCCCGGTCGGCGTCCCCGGACACAAGGGCTTCGGCTCCACCCTGCTGGCCCAGGTCACCGGGCGAGAACTGAACGGCGAGGTGGTCCCCGAATTCCGCGCTGCCGGCGTGCGGGTGCGGGTCACCGCCGGGGCCCAGACCCTGGTGGACCGCCCCGAAAACGTGCCCGAGGCCCCGGCGGTCCGGGTGTTCGAAACCACGCCCAGGACCGACCAGCCCACGGACCTGCGCGGGTCGCGGGTGTTGATCGTCGAGGACGCCGTGCTGCTGGCCCTGGAGCTGGAGACCGGCCTGGCCGACGCCGGCGCCGAGGTGGTGGGGCCGGCCTATGAACTGGCCGAAGCCATGGCCCTGCTGGACGGCCATATCGATGCCGCCGTGCTGGACGCCAACCTCAACGGTCTTTCGGTGCATCCGGTGGCCGAGGCCCTGGCGGCCCGCGGCATCCCCTTCGTCTTCGCCACCGGCTACGGCGACACCGGCGCGCCGCTCGGCTTCGACGCTCCGATCATTCGCAAGCCCTACGACGTGACCCAGGTGGCCGCCGCGGTCTCGGCCCTGCTCAACGCGGCCTAGTCTCCCGCTCACGCCCCGGGGGCGGGGCAGCATGAAGTCAGATCTCTTCGCCGTTCAGGAACCTGATCATGGTCGCCGTGGCCGTGCGGTCCTGGATCATGAACAGGTGGCCGCCCTCGAAGAACCGCAACGTCGAGCCCTTGATCCGGCTGGCCAGGTTCTCCTGGGTCGCCGGCAGGGCGATGCCGTCATAGCGGCCCGCGGCGATCAGGGTCGGCGCCTCGATCTGGTCCAGCCGGTCCCAGGTGTCGTGGTGGGCGCGGGCCTCGAGCTGACGCCGGGCGCCCATCTCGTGACCCGGTTCCTCGCCATAGGGATCGGCCGAACTGATGGCGATGATCTGCCTGTAGGTGTCGGGGTTGGCTTCCGCCCAGGCGGCGTCGCGGCGGGTGTCGGAGATCGGCGTCAGGTATCTGGCGCGGGCCTCGCCCTTGAGGTGGTCGATCTCGTGGAAGGGGAAGGAGGCGCCGCCGGCCCCACCTGGCGAGGTGCAGGCCAGGACCAGGCGGTTCACCCGGCGCGGATGCCGCAGGACCAGCTCCTGGGCCACCATGCCGCCGAAGGAGACGCCGACAATGTGGGCGCGATCGATGCCCAGCTCCCCCATCAGGGCCGAGGCGTCGTCGGCATAGTCAGCCATGCTGTAGGCGACGTCGGGCTTGTCCGAACGCCCCAGGCCGCGCTGGTCGTAGGACACCACGTCGAAGGCCTTGGGAAACGGCCCGTCGAACTGGTTGGGCTTGTTGCGGAGGTCGCCGCCGGTGCCGGAAATGAACAACAGGGGCGGACCAGATCCCGCCCGCTCATAATAGAGATCCAGGCCGTTCACGTGGGCGGTGGGCATACGAACTCTCCCTGCCGCGACAGCGGCGCAAGCTTCGCCTAGGTTCGGACGAGCAGGGCAGCCAGGCAAGCGGGGAAGCATCATGAAGAGCGTCGTGGTCACGGGAGTCTCCACCGGCATCGGCTGGGGGATCACCAAGGTGCTGACCGGACAGGGGGTCCGGGTGTTCGGCAGCGTGCGGAAGGCCGCGGACGCCGACCGCCTGCGTCAGGAATTCGGCGACCGCTTCGTCCCCCTGATCTTCGACGTCACCGACGAGGCCGCCGTGCGCGCCGCCGCCGAGCAGGTGCGGGTCGCCCTGGCCGGCGAGACCCTGATGGGCCTGGTGAACAACGCCGGGGTGGCCGTCGCCGGCCCGCTGCTGCACCTGCCCATCGCCGACTTCCGCCAGCAGATCGAGGTCAATCTGACGGGTGTGGTGATCGCGACCCAGGCCTTCGCCCCGCTGCTGAACGCGGGCGGCAAGGGAACCTCGGGCCGGATCGTCAATATCAGCTCGGTGGGGGGCAAGAACGGCTCGCCCTTCCTGGCGCCCTACAACGCATCGAAGTTCGCGGTGGAGGGCCTGTCGGAGTCCCTGCGCCGCGAGCTGATGCTGTTCGGTGTCGACGTGATCGTGGTGGCCCCCGGCGCGGTGGCCACGCCGATCTGGGGCAAGGCGCGCCCCGAGGACATCGAACCCTATCGCCACACCCCCTTCTATCCGGCCCTCCAGAAGGTCCACGCCTTCATGACCTCCAGCGGCGCCGCCGGCCTGCCCCCGGAAGCTATCGGGGAGGCGGTGGCCAAGGCCCTGACCACCGCCAAACCCAAGGTCCGCTACACCGTCGCCCCCAACCCCCTGACCACCTTCATGATGGCCAACCTGCCCAGGCGCGTTGTGGACAACATGGTCGGCAAGCGGCTGGGGCTCTCTTCCTAGACCTTCGGCATCAGGATCTGCTGTGCGGCGGCGCGGGCGATCAGCTCGCCGTCCTCGCGGCGGAAGTCGGCCTCCACGGTGATCAGCTGGCGGGTGGAGGCCGTCACCCGGCCCTCGATGGTCAGGGGGCGGGCGGCGCCGACCTTCACGAACTGCATCTGCAGATTGATGGTGCGGTAGTAGGTCTCGTCGGGCACGACGGTCATGGCGGCAAAGGCCAGGATCTGGTCGGCCAGGGCGGCCAGATAGCCGCCGAACAGCGAGCCATCGCCGTTGAGGATCTCCGGCGTGGGTCGCCAGGTCTTGCGCACCCAGCCCGGGCCCCAGTCCTCCAGGGTTCCCATCCTCAGGGTCGTCACCACCGGCGGGACCTCTGTCGCCCCCGCCTTCAACGCGTCCAGCCGTTCCGTCGCCCAGGTCATCTGTCGCGCCTCCCCTGTTGAGGCCCGGACAATCCGAGTTATGCTCAGGTTCGGCTACTCGCCTTCCACGGAGACCCCGGGCGCATGGCGCAATCCCAACGCCGACAACCGAGACAGGCCCGGGCGGTGGCGACTCAGGCAGCCATCTTCGAGGCCACCGCTCAGATTCTGGAGGGTCAGGGGGAGGCGGCGCTTACCACCAATGCGATCGCAGAGCGCGCGGGGATCAGCATCGGCACGCTTTACCAATACCATGCCGACAAGGCCTCGATCCTGGTGGCCATGGCGCTGGCCGAGAACGCCAAGGTAAGGGCGCAGCTGATCGCGGCGGCGGGGCCGGACGGGGTCTCGCCCGCGCGCCTGGCGATCCGCGCCCAGATCGCCATCATGGCCGACCGCCCGACCACGCGGCGGGCCTGCCTGAAGGCGATCCTGGCCACCGAGCACATCGCGGCCGAGGAGAAGACCACCAACCGTCTGATCGAGCGCCACCCCGGCGACCGCCTGGACCGCTTCGTCATCAGCCGCGCGGTGATCGGGGTGATCCGCGCCGCGGTGCTGGAGGGTTCCCCGGTGCTCACCGATCCCGGGCTGGAGGACGCGCTGATGAAGCTGGTGGAGCGGTATTCGCCTTGACCTTCCAGAGGGGCCCCTGGAACTTCGCCCCATGAGTTTTCGCCTCGCGGTCGCCCAGAGTCTTGTCGGTCTCGACCAGCACGCCAACGCCGCCGCGGTCCGCGACCTGATGCGTCAGGCCCGCGCCGCCGGGGCGGACCTGGCGCACTTTCCGGAAGGCGCGGTGTCGGGCTACCCCTCGGGCGCGGGCAAGGCCCACTTCAAGGGCTGGTCGGTGGACTGGGAAGGGCTGCGCCGCGAGCTGGAAGACATCGCCAAGCTTGCCGCCGAGCTGGAGCTCTGGGTCGTGGTCGGCGCCAACCACCGGCTCTCGGGCGAGACCCGTCCGCACAATAGCCTTTACGTCATCTCGCCCCAGGGAGAACTGGCGGGCCGCTACGACAAACGGCTGATCTCGGGCAGCGAGCTCGCCGACTTCTATACGCCGGGACGTGATCCCCTGGTGTTCGAGGCCGGCGGCTTCCGTTTCGGCCTGGCGCTCTGCATCGAGGTCAACTTTCCCGAACTCTTCCTGGAATACGCCGCCCTGGGCGCCGACGTCGTCCTGTTCTCCACCTATTCGGAGGACCCGATCTTCGGGGTGCTGGCTCAGGCCTATGCGGCCGCCACCAACTGTTGGGTCAGTCTGTCGGCGCCGGCCCAGTTCAGCCGGGTGCTGAGCTCCGGCGTCATAGGGCCTCACGGCTACTGGCTGTCCCAGGCGTGCCGCGACGGCCAGCCGGCCCTGGCGATCACCGATCTCGACCGGTCCGATCCGGCGCTCGACATGGCGCTCAACAAGGCCCGGCCCTGGCGCGCCAAGGCCCGGACCGGTGACATCTACGGCGCGCGCAATCTTGATGACCGGCGGAGCCGCGACCAGAGCCGGTTCTAGACGGGCGCCTTGTGGATCGGGTCGATCCAGGCGATCCCTTCCGGCTTCTCCACCGGCTCGATGTCCAGGTTCACCACCACCGCGTCGCTGTCGCTGCGCACCAGCAGGCATTCCAGGGTCTCATCTGCCGAGGCGTTGATCTCCTGGTGCGGCACATAGGGCGGGACATAGATGAAGTCGCCGGGACCGGCCTCGGCGGTGAATTCCAGCTTCTCGCCCCAGCGCATCCGGGCCCGGCCTTTCAGGACATAGATGACGCTCTCCAACGGCCCGTGGTGATGGGCGCCGGTCTTGGCGTCGGCGTGGATGTGCACTGTCCCCGCCCAGAGCTTCTGGGCTCCAACCCGGGCGAAGTTGATGGCCGCGGCCCGGTCCATGCCGGGCGTCTGAGGCGTATTGGTGTCGAGCTGGTCGCCGGGGACCACGCGCACCCCAGTGTGCCTCCAGGCGTCTTGCGGAATATCGGACATCGGCTCGCCTCCGGATGAAGCCCTAGACTATGCCCTTGGCCCGCAGCTCCGCCACCCTCCCGGCGGTAAGGCCCGCGAGGCCGGTCAGCACCTCGTCGGTGTGCTGGCCGAGGGTGGGCCCAGGCCAGCGGACCTTGCCCGGGGTCTCCGACATCCTGGGGAAGGTGTTCTGCATCTTGATCTTGCCGAACACCGGATGGTCGGTCTCCACGATGGTGTCGCGCGCCTGGAACTGTTCGTTCTCCAGCATGTCCGGCGCGCGGAATATCCGGCCCGAGGGGATGCCGTCGGCCTCCAGCAGGGCCAGCAGGTCGGCCAGCGCGAAGTCCTTGGTCCAGTCGGCGATGATGTCGTCCAGCTCGCCCTGGTTCACCCCGCGCGAGGCGTGGTCGACGAACTTCGGGTCCTTGGCCAGGTCGGGCCGACCCATCGTCTGCGCCAGGCGGGCGAAGACGGTGTCGCCATTGCCGCCGATCAGGATCATCTCGCCCTGCGCGCAGGGATAGACGTTGGACGGAGCGATCCCAGGCAGGATCGAGCCGGAGCGTTCGCGGACATAGCCGGTGAGGTCGTACTCGGTGACCAGGTTCTCCATCACCGCCAGCACGCTCTCATAGAGGGCGACGTCCAGCATCTGGCCGCGACCGGTATTGGCCCGGTGGTGCAGGGCCATGGTGATCCCCATCACCGCGTGCATGGCCGTCAGGCTGTCGCCGATGGAGATGCCGGCCCGCGCCGGGGGCCGGTCGGGCTCGCCGGTGACGTGGCGCAGGCCGCCCATAGCCTCGCCGATCAGGCCGTAGCCGGCGCGGGTGGCGTAGGGCCCGGTCTGGCCGAAGCCCGACACCCGGGCCATGATCAGGCGCGGATTGACGGCCGCGAGCGCCTCATAGCCCATGCCCCACTTCTCCATGGTGCCGGGCCGGAAGTTCTCGATCAGGATGTCGGCCTTGCCGATCAGGCCCTCGGCGATTTCGCGGCCCTCGGGCGTTCGCAGATCCAGGCCCACTGACTGCTTGTTACGCCCGATCACCGGCCACCAGGGCGACAGGCCCTGGGGCAGGCTGCGGCCCCACTGGCGCATGGGGTCGCCCACCCGGGGGTCCTCGATCTTGATCACCCGGGCCCCGAAATCCCCGAGAATCTGGCCCGCGAACGGTCCTGCGATCAGGGTGCCCATCTCGATGACCACCAGGTCCTTCAGGGGGCCTTGGTTGGCGGCGTCGGTCATTTGGGGTCTCCGGGCAGGTCGGCTTGGATGGCGGACCCGTTGGACCCGCCTGACCCCGCGTCTGTCAATCTCGCCGGCCGGGTTCCCGTCGCGCGCCCGCGCGGGGTTCCCTTCCACCCGGCGCGGGCGTAAGGCGGCTCTCATGACCGACTACGTCCTTGCTCCGCCGGCCCAGGCCTGCGTCCCCGTCGAGGGCTCGAGCGCCCTCTTCCCCGTCCGCCGCATCTACTGCGTGGGACGCAACTACGCCGCCCACCGCCGTGAGATGGGGGGCGACGACCGCGATCCGCCCTTCTTCTTCGCCAAGCCCGCCGACGCCATCGTCGCGCCCGGGGCCGCGGTCCCCTATCCGTCCCGCACCGCCAACCTGCACCACGAGATCGAACTGGTGGTGGCCCTGAAGGGCGGCGGCTCGAACGTGCCTGTCGAGAGCGCCCTGGACCTGGTCTACGGCTATGCGGTCGGCGTCGACCTGACCCGCCGGGACCTGCAGAACGCCGCCAAGGACAAGGGCCAGCCCTGGGAAGCCGGCAAGGCCTTCGACGCCTCTGCCCCGATCTCCGCCATTAAACCTTGGACTGGCCCGGCGCCCCAGGGGCGCATCGCCATTTCGGTGAACGGGACCGTGAAGCAGGAAGGCGTGGTGGCTGACATGATCT
Organism: Phenylobacterium ferrooxidans; assembly: GCF_042714595.1. Lineage (NCBI taxonomy): Bacteria > Pseudomonadati > Pseudomonadota > Alphaproteobacteria > Caulobacterales > Caulobacteraceae > Phenylobacterium > Phenylobacterium ferrooxidans. The sequence goes on from NZ_JAOTJD010000020.1 coordinate 36,310, forward strand.
GGAACGTGGCCGAGATCATCGCCGAGGCCTCCAAGCTCTGGACCCTGGCGCCCGGCGACCTGATCTTCACCGGCACGCCGGAAGGCGTCGCGCCCATCGTGGCCGGCGACAAGATCGAAGGCGGCGTCGACGGCGTCGGCGCCCTCAGCTTCACGGTGGGCTGAGATGAGCCTGACCCTCTATTCCCAGTGGCGGGCCACCGCCCCCTATCGCGTGCGCATCGGCCTGGCGCTCAAGGGGCTCGACTACGCCTATGAGCCCGTCGACCTGGTGGGCGGCGCCCAGCACAAGCCGGCCTATCGCGCGGTCAATATCCAGCGCCTGGTGCCGACCCTGGACCTGGGCGACGGGACCGACGTCCTGACCCAGAGCCTGGCGATCCTGGAATATCTCGACGAGACCCATCCGGAACCCGCCCTGCTGCCCAGGGACCCGCTCGACCGCGCCCGGGTCCGCGCCATGGCGGGGATCATCGCCTGCGACATCCACCCCCTGAACAATATGCGGGTTCAGCGGGCGCTGGAGGCCATGGACGTCGCCGCCCCGCGCCGCGCCAAGTGGACCGAGCGGTGGATCGTCGACGGCTTCAACACGCTCGAGCCGATGATCGCCAAGTATGGCCAGGGCTTCTGCTTCGGCGACACGCCCACGATCGCTGACTGCTGCCTGATCCCGCAGATCTACTCGGCGGCCCGCTACAAGGTGGAGCTGGACGCCTGGCCGGCGATCCAGGCGGTGGGCTTGCGGTCCAAGGAGCACCCAGCCTTTATCGCCGCCCTGCCCGAGAACCAACCGGACGCGATCCCGGCCTAGTTCCCCCGCACCCGGACCCTTGCGGTCACCTTGCGGCCCTCGCTGTCGATGACCATCAGGCGGTAGAAGCCGGGGCCCTTGGGCCGCCAGACCACGCGGCCCGACACCGGGTCGCGGGCGAGGGGCTCGCCATCGATGTACCAGGCCAGGCCCTCGCCGCCGGCGGCCAGGACCAGGCCCCGAGACTTGGGGCCGAAGCTCTCCACCTGCACGGCCGAGCCGTCCGGCGGGAAGATCAGGCGTGGGCCGGGGGTGACGGTGTCCAGCTTTCGCAGGGCCTCCGGCGCCGCGCGGGGCGCGATGGGGCGCGGGGCTGCGGCCGGAGCGTCCAGCAGGTCGGCGACGTCGAACAGCAGGGGCAGGGCCGCGTCGCGTCCGGTGAGGCCGCCCCGCGCGCCCCCATCGGCCCGCCCGGTCCACACCAGGATCACGTACTTGCCGACAATGCCCGCCGCCACCGCGTCGCGGAAGCCGTAGGAGGTGCCGGTCTTGAAGGCCATCAGCGGCCGGCCCTTGGTGAGCGCCGCGGGGCTTGAGCCGGCCGGCGGCGGGGTCTCGCGCAGAATGTCCAGCACCTGGGTGGCGGCGGCCCCGCGCATCAGCCGGTCGCCCCCCTGTCGCGGGCGCTTCCTGGCCTCGGCTTGCGTCCAGGCCAGCGGCTTGGCCACGCCGCCATCGCCGAGCGCCGCATAGAGCACCGCCAGGTCCCGCAGGCTGATCCCGACGCCGCCGAGCGCGATGGCTAGGCCCGGCGTGCGAAGCTGCCGCCGAGGCCGCACCAGGGTCACGTCAACGGCGGCCAGCCGCGCCTCGAAGGAGGACGGCCCCACCTTCTCCAGCAGTTCGACGGCGGGCACGTTGAGGGAGTGGGACAGGGCCTCCCGCGCCGTGACCTTGCCGTGGAAGACCCGGTCGAAGTTCTCCGGCTGGTAGTCGGCGAAGCGGCGGGGGGCGTCATTGATCTCGGTGTCGGGCGCCGCGATGCCGTCGTCGAAGGCGAAGCCGTAGATGAAGGGTTTCAGGGTCGACCCCGGCGAACGGATCGCCCGCGTCATGTCGATCCAGCCCCCGGGACGCTCCAGGCCACCGGAGCCGACGGCGGCGCGGACGGCGCGGCTCTTGATCTCCACCACCAGGATGGCGGCGGTGTCCTCCGGCCCCTGGGCGCGGGAGACGGCGGCCGCCAGGGGCTCCAGCCGCGACTGCAGGCCGGCGTCGATCGTCGAGACCACCGAGGCCTGGGAGGCGGGCGCGGCGCGGGCCAGCTCTCCGGCCGCATGCCAAGCCATGGCGGGGAAGGGCGCGCGGCCGGGCAGGGGCTCGCTGTCGGCCTCGCTGGCGTCGGCCTCGGTCATGCGCCGGGCGCGCACCATCTTGTCCAGCACCGCGCGGCGGGCGGTGCGCGCCGCATCGGGGCGGCGGTCGGGCCGCCTGGCCTCGGGCGACTGGGGCAGGGCGATCAGCAGGGCCTGCTCGCTGTTGGTCAGGGTCTCCGGCTCATGGCCGAAATAGGAGAGGCTGGCGGCCCGCACCCCCTCCAGGTTGCCGCCGTAGGGGGCCAGGGTCAGGTAGAGGGCCAGGATTTCGCGCTTCGAATAGCGCGCCTCGATCTGCACCGCCCGGATCATCTCGATCAGCTTGGCGCCGAGGGTCCGGGGGCGGGGCTCCAGCAGGCGGGCGGTCTGCATGGTCAGGGTGGAGGCGCCGGAGGTCACCCGGCCGCGAACCATCGCCGAGCCCGCCGCCCGGATCACGGCGATGGGGTCGACCCCGGGATGCAGCCAGAACCGCGCGTCCTCGATGGCCACCAGGCGGCGTTGAAAGATCTTGTCCGTCCGCGCCAGATCGGCCCGGATCCGCCATCGCCCGTCCTCCACCGGCAGGGCGCGCAGCCAGGCGCCGCGCTGGTCCAGGGCCACCGGTGAGGACCGCTGGGCGCGCGACAGATCCGGCGGCAGCAGGGCGTCCAGGGCGAACACCGCCGTCTCGACCGCGAGCAGGGCGAGGAGCGCCAGGGTGATGCGGCGCACCTTTCCGCCCCCGTGACCAACGGGAACGGGGGAGGGGGACCGCGAAGCGGTGGAGGGGGCGACCTCAGGCTCGGCGCCCGGTCTTGCCCCCTCCACCACGCTCCGCGCGGTCCCCCTCCCCCGTAAACGGGGGAGGAAGATTTGACGCCAGTCCACTTACAGCTACGGCCCCGGCGTGATCGTTGTCCGGTCCGCGGCCGTGCGGGCGTTGAGCGCCGGGCGGTACATATCGTGGGCGTGGGCGCCGGGGAGCAGGAAGTCGCCGGCGGTCACCGCGCGGGCGACATAGGCGAAGGAGAAGCTCGCCTTGCCCGCCAGGTCGGTGGCGGCGACATAGCGGTCGTCGCGGCTTTCCTGGACGTCGGCGCCGGTCAGGGTTCCCAGGAACCGGAACGGTCCGTTCTGGGCGTCGTCGGGTCCCAGCACCGTCTCGATCTCGAAGCCGGCCGGCAGCGGATCGTCAATGACCAGCGCCATGGAGCGCGCCTGGCTGGAGCGTCCCGACACCACCACGATCACCCGGTCGCCCTGGCGCAGGGCCCGGGGATCGACCGCGCCGCCGGTGAAGCCCACCAGCCGCTTGTTGAGCGTGATGCCGCTCTCGCTGGCCGGCGGCGCGGCGATGGGGGTTCCCGTCACCGTCACCGTCCGCCAGAGCGCATTGCCGCCGTTGGTGAAGCTGGCCGCCGACAGCTTGCCCACGGCCCAGCGCGGCGCTCCGCCCGCCGGGCTGAGCGGGGTGGCGCCGGCGGCGGTGACCTTCATCGGTCCCGCCGCTTTCAGCATGAAGTGGGCGGCCTGCAGCAGGCGGGCCTGCTCCTGGGTGTTGAGGCTGTCAGGGTCCTTCACGGCGTTCTCCAGCCGGCCTTGCAGGCCGCGCGCCATGCCGCTTTCCCCGGCCTCGTAGGCGAGTGCGATGACGGCCGCCAGGTCCCGCAGCGGGCTCTGGTACCAGTCGCTCTCCTCACGATAGCCCAGGCTGCGGATCGCCTGGCGCAGGGCCGAGCGGGCCCGGGCGTGGTCGCCCATCAGGGCGAGGCCCGCGCCCACCTGGGCCTTGGCCAGGGGCGAGCTTTCGCCCTTCATCTGCACGTCGTGCCACCAGCGCAGGCGGCCCAGGTCGCCCCGTCCGCCCTTGGCCAGGACGTAGAGGGCGTAGGCCGAGGCGCGGCTGCGCATGCTGGCCGTGGCCTTCTTCGAGGCGTCGGGCGAGCCCGCCCACCACTCGGGATATTCGGTGCGGTAGGAGATCGAGACCCAGCCGGTGGGCTGGGAGATCTGGCGCATGGCCGACAGCGCCCGGTCGACGGCCTGTTGCGGCACGGGCACGCCCGCGCGCTGGGCCTCGATCAGGAAGTCGGTGGCGTAGGCGCCCAGCCAGGCGTCGGCCTCGCCGTCGCCCACCCGCCAGAGGCCGAAGGCCCCGTCGAGGGTCTGGCGATCCAGCAAGCGTCCGACGGCGCCGGCCAGGGCGGCCGACGAGCGCTTCACTTTCGGGTCGCTGCTGACCTCCTGGGCGTAGAGCAGGGGATAGGCTGCCGAAATGGTCTGCTCGGTGCAGCCATAGGGGTAGCGTGACAGGGCCACAGCGATCGGCCCGGGGTCGAAGCCCCGGAACGGCGAGTAGCTGACCTGCATCGTGGCGTCCCCCGCCGCCAGGCCCGATAGCAGGTCGGCCGTCGGGGTGTAGCTGGTTCCGGGACGTTGCAACTCGATGGTGGTGCGGGTGACCGGGCTCCAGCCCAGGCGGGTCTGGATCGGATAGTCGCGCACCGTCGTGAAGCCCGGGCCTGTGACCGTGAACCCGACCTTGCCGATGCCGGCGCGGGTGGGGGCGTCGAAGGCGATCCGCTCGGCGACCCGCTGGTTGAGGGTCAGCTGATAGGCCTTCTTGAAGGGCGCCAGTATCCCGCCCGACGAGGTAAGCTGGGCGACATACGCGCCGACCCTGCCCTCCAGATTGTGCAATTCCAGGGTGGCGAAGGCCTTGTCCCCGGGCGCCAGGAAGCGCGGCAGGGACAGTTCGGTCACCACCGGTTCGCGCACGGTGAGCGGCCTGGAGGCCGACCCCACGGCGGTGTCGGTCCAGGCCACGGCCATCAGCCGCAGTTCGCCGTTGAAGTCCGGCGCCGGGAACTTGATCACCGCCTTGCCGTCCAGGCCCGTCTCTACCACGCCCGACCACAGGGCCACGGTCTTGATGGGGGTGACCGTCAGGCCCTCACCGCCGATCTCGTCGCCTCCGAAGCTGACATTGGCGGGCGCCCCCAGGTTGGGGTCGAGCATGCGGCCGTAGTCATCGCGGTAGCCGAGGGTCAGGGCCTTCTTGCCGAAGTACCACTTCACCGGATCGGGACTGTCGAACTTGGTCAGGCGCAGGATGCCCTCGTCGACGGCCGCCAGGGTCACGTGCGCCCGGCCGCCGAGGCCGGCGCCCTTGATGGTGATGGGCACGCTGAGCAGGGCCTTGGAGTCCACCTTGGCCGGGGTGTTCAGCTCGACGCTGAGCTTGCGGCTCTTGGGATCGAGGGGGACGTAGACCAGGCCAAGCGCCCGGCGCGGCTTGGGCGCGGCCACCGGATCGCGGGGCTGAACCACGCTCACCAGGACATAGGCCCCGCCGCCCCAGGCGCCGTTGGTCTTCAGGCGCACGGTGGCGCCCTCCTTGCCGACGCTGACGGTCTTGAAGTCGATCAGCCGGTCGGTCGCCACCGCGATCTGAGCCTCGCCGGCATAGGGGGGCTTCAGCGTGATCTCGACGGTGTCGCCCTGGGCGTAGGTCTGGGCTCCGGCGCTGACCCGCACGAAGTCGGGGGCCTCCACGTCCTTGGCCGGCGCGCCCCAACCCGAGGCGAAGCGGATGACGCTTTTCGCGCCGCCCGGTCCGGTGAGCTCGAGGCGATAGTCGCCCCAGCCGAGACGGCGTGCGATGCGGGCGGGAGCCCCAGCGCCCACGTTCAGCGCGCCCTTCTGCACCACCACGTCGCGGCTGGTCCGGCGCCACTGCCAGCGTCCGTCCTGCTGGTACCAGTCATAGTCCCAGTTCTCGGCGATCAGACTGTAGGCCACGCCGTTGGCCGACGTCCGCTTGCCCATGGCGTCGGCGGCGATGACGTTGAGGGCGATGGTGGGATCGCCACTGCCGCCTGAGTCACCCTGGTCGACCTTGACCCCCAGATAGAGGGCCTTGGTGCGGACCTTGAGGTTCAGGCCCTCGCGCACCGGCCGGCCGCCGGGCTCGAAGACGCTCGCGGTCATGACGGCCGACAGGGGCTGGGGGGTGTCGCCGGCCTCGGCGGCCGACAGCTTCAGGGTGGCCCGGCCCTCGCCATCGGTGACGGTCTGACCGAGGGCGAGATACTTCTCCTCGAAGGGGCTGACCTGGTCGCCCCACTGATAGCCCTCGAACTGCGGGAAGGGATCGGCGTCGACCTTCAGTCGCGCCTCGCCCTGCACCTGCAGGCCGGCGCCGGCAGCGCCGTAGAGGAAGCGGGCGTTGATATCGACATTGCGGATCTCCGCTGCCTTCAGCGGAACGGATTCCTGGCCGACCGTGGTCACCGCCAGCCGCTGCGGGGCGAAGTCCTCGACCGAGAAGCTCAGGGTCCCGGCGGGCTGCTCCAGGCCGTCGATCTCGACCTTGGCGGTCCAGCGGCCGCGGGGCGCGCTCTTGGGCAGGACGACATCGGCGCCGACGGACCCCGCCGGGGCGCGGTCGAAGGCGTAGCGCTTGAACTCCACGCCGGACGGACGGCGCACGACGATGGCGCCCTTGCGATCCTTCACCGCCTTGACCTCACGGTCGCGCAGCAGGGCGTTCAGGTGCACCGTCTCGCCGGGGCGATAGATGCCGCGATCGCCATAGATGTAGGCGTCGACGGCGGTGGAGACCGAACGGCCGGCCACGCCGCCATCCGGGCTCTCGGAGGTGCGGCCGCCGATGCCCTGTTTCGACAGGTCGACAGGGGCGCGGTCGAGGTCGAGCACGGCGAGGTCGCCGGCCGGTCCATAGGCCATCACCATCTTGGCGTCGGCGGGGCCTTCGCCCTCCAGCAGGGCGTGGTCGAAGCGCACGCGGCCCGAGGCGTCGGCGTTGGCCACGGCCAGGTCCTCGCCGTTGCGGGCCACCAGGGTGACCTTCACGCCCGGCAGGGTCTTGGCGGTCTTCAGCGAGCGGACCACGACGTCGAGGGCTTCGGAGCCGTCATAGGCCGACAGGGCCATGTCGGTGAACATCACCCAGCGCCTGGCCTGGGCCGGCGGATTGGGGTCGAGGTTCTCGCCGTCGTCGCCCTTGATGGCCCGGCCGCCGGAGGCGTCGCGCGCCTTGATGACGTAGCCGCCCGGCTTCATCTCCTTGAGCACGGCGCCCAGGGGGAAGACGGTGGTGGTGCGGTCGCCGACGTTCTGGGCGTTCACCGCCACCTCGCCCTTCCAGACGATCCGGCCCTCGTCGTCGGGGCTGTCGGAGCCGTAGTCGTCGGAATACTGGCCCTCGGGCGTGGGATCGGGCGCGCTGATCGACTTGCGGACCAGGTTGCGGTCCACCACGCGCCAGACCTCCACATAGAGGCGTGACACGTTCACGGTCTCGATGCCGACGCCGTCGGCGTCCTCGCGGGGCAGGATCACACCCTCGCCGGCGAAGCCGACATAGGGGGGCTTTTCGCCGAAGGTGAAGTCGACATCGGCGTTTGCGGCGAGGAGTTCGCCGCCCCGGGCGGGCAGGCCCTTCAGCAGGGTCACGCGGCGGTCGGTGAAGCCGACGCCCGCGACGCACAGCTCGGAGCCCTTCACCGAGACGGCGGGGCTGCCCCCCATGTCGGGCGCCACCAGCACATAGTCGGCATAGGACTTGGCGGGATCGAGCGGACGGGTCAGCTCGACGCAGGCCAGGGGCTCAGGCTTGGAGGTGTCGATGCGCGAGCGCCAGACGGCGAAGCCTTCGGGCTTGGGGACGCCACGGCGGGGCGCGTTGGCGTTGCGGGGCTTGCCGAACAGGGACCAGCCCTGGGCGCCTGGCTCCAGCTTGGCGGCGGGGCCGGATTTGCCGGCGCCGAACAGGGAAAAGCCGTCCATGCCCTTGGCGGCCATGAAGCCGCCGCCGAAGGCCGCCACCAGCAGGCCTGCGGCCAGCAGGCCCGGCACACGGCTGGAACGCGCCCGATCGGTCCACCCCCGCAGGCGGCCACGGAACGTCGAGGCGGGGCGTTGCGGGGCGGGATCGGGCCGGGGCATGGGCTCAGGCGCGCCCTCGGTCGGCGTCTCGTCGCTCGGAGCCATCGCCCCCTCCCCGGATGACTGGTGTTGCCGCGAGAGGGGAGGGCAAAGCTTAGCCAAGGTCAATTGGCGTAACCTGTTGCGGACGCCTTACCAGCCGATTTCCAAGGCGCGGACCCACCGGGTCGCTGTTGCGTCTCGACGCGACCCCTGTGACGTCAGACGTCTGTCTGGCCGGTCACGAAGATGTTGCTCGCTGCACTGCATGAGGCGCACCACCGCTTGACACAAAGGTGCGTTGGAGTCGTCATCAAGCATTCTTGCTGCAACGCAACAACGCGAGGCCGCCCATGACAGACCAACCGTTCGCCTACTCACTGGCCCATGCCGAGCTTGGCTGGTCGTGGTCGGTCTATGACCTGGACGGCGAGACCGTCGCCACCGGCCTGGATCGTAGCCAGTCGGGCGCCCAGGCCGCGGTGGAGGACACCATCCGCCGCGCCGCCTCGGAGATGCGCGCCTAGCGCTTGACCGCCGACGCGCCTGGACGTCCCATCGCGGTCATGGCGGCGCAGACGCGCCGCGCCCCTGACGCGCAAGGACATCCCTCGCATGCGATCCCTACTTCTGGCCGCCACTGCGGTCGCCCTGCTGGCCTTCGGGCCGGCCGCCGCCCAAGGCGCAAAGCCCACCCCGGCGGAAGCCAAGGCCTTCGCCGACAAGGCTGAGGCCGATCTCGCCGCCTTCAGCGAATACGCCGCCCGCTCTTCCTGGGTCCGCGCCACCTACATCACCGAGGACACCCAGTGGCTCGAGGCCAAGGCCAGCGCCGAGCAGAATGTGCTGGCCACCGGCTACGCCAAGCAGGCGGCGAAGTATGACGGGGTCGCTGTCGACCCGGTGACCGCCCGCAAGCTGAAGCTGCTGAAGCTGTTCCTCACCTCGCCGGCGCCCGACCGGCCCGGCGCGGCGGCCGAACTCGCCGGCCTGCAGTCCAGGCTCGACTCCACCTATTCCACCGGTAAGTTCCAGCACCAGGGCAAGACCCTGACCCTGAATGACGCCGAGGACATCCTGGCCAAGAGCCGCGACCCCGCCGAGCTGAAGGCGGTCTGGGAGGGCTGGCACACCGTTTCCCCGCCGATGAAGGCCGACTACGCCAGGGCGGCGGCCCTGACCAATGAGGGCGCCAAGGGCCTTGGCTTCGCCGACACCGGGGCGCTGTGGCGCTCCAACTACGACATGGACCCTGACGCCTTCGCCGCCGAGACCGACCGGCTGTGGACCCAGGTGGAGCCCTTCTACCGGAACCTGCACTGCTATGTGCGGGCCCGGCTGAACGACAAGTACGGCGATGCGGTCCAGCCGCGCACCGGCCCGATCCGCGCTGACCTGACCGGCAACATGTGGGCCCAGACCTGGGGCAACATCTATGACGTGGTGGCGCCCAAGACCGCGGCCTCCAGCTATGATCTGGACAAGCTCCTGGTGGCTCACGGCTATACGCCCGTGAAGATGACCCAGACCGGGGAAGCCTTCTATTCGTCCCTGGGCTTCGCGCCCCTGCCCAAGACCTTCTGGGAACGCTCGATGCTGGAGCGGCCGCGGGACCGCGAGGTCACCTGCCACGCGTCGGCCTGGAACGTGAACGACCGCGATGACATCCGCATCAAGGCCTGTTTCAAGGTCAACGCCGACGACTTCTACACCGTCCATCATGAGCTGGGTCACAACTACTACCAGCGCGCCTATTCGGCTCAGCCCTATCTCTTCAAGGGCTCGGCCAATGACGGCTTCCACGAGGCGGTCGGGGACCTGGCCGGCATGTCGGCGCTCACCCCCACCTACCTCAACCAGATCGGCCTGCTGGAAAAGGTCCCAGGGGCGGAGGAGGACATCCCCTATCTGCTGAAGATGGCGCTCGACAAGATCGCCTTCCTGCCCTTCGGCCTGATGATCGACAAGTGGCGCTGGCAGGTGTTCTCCGGCCAGGTGGACGAGGCGCACTACAACGAGGCCTGGTGGAAACTGCGGGGCCAGTACCAGGGCCTGGCCCCGCCCGGTCCGCGTCCCGCCGACGCTTTTGATCCGGCCGCCAAGTACCACATCGCCGCCAGCGTGCCCTACATGCGCTACTTCCTGGCCTTCAACTACGAGTTCCAGTTCCAGCGCGCGGCCTGCAAGCAGATGGGCTGGAAGGGGCCGCTGCACCGCTGCTCCCTCTATGGCCGCAAGGATGTGGGCGAGAAGCTGAACGCCATGCTGGAGCTCGGAAACTCCCAGCCCTGGCAGGAGACCCTCAAGGTCTATTCGGGCGAGACGCGCACCGACGGCAGCGCCATCACCGAGTATTTCAAGCCTCTGAACGGCTGGCTGACCCAGCAGAACAAGGGCGAGCGCTGCGGCTGGTAAGCGGGGCGCCGCGAGGAATTCCTTGCGGCGCCGTTTACCCTGCGGGGCGCCTCTTTCGTTTACGCTGATCTGCGAAACTCCCCCGATATTCCTGAGATCGGGGGCGTGGCGTGCGCGCGAAACTGGACCAAGACGAGACTCGGGCGATGGACTGGCGGGTGCGGCTGCTGCGCCGCTGCGTGGCCGGCGCCCGGGACGAGAGCGGCGCCGCGGCGGTGTTCTTCGCGGTCTCCCTTATCCTGCTGGCCCCGTTGATGCTGGGCATGTTCGACATCTACCTGGCCTCGACCCAGCGCAACAACCTGCAGGACGCCCTGGACGCCGCGGCCCTCTTCGCCGCGCGCTCCACCGGCACGACCAGCGGCGCGGTGGACGCCGTGGGCGACGCCGCCCTCACCGCCAACCTGGTCCTGCCGGCGGGCGCCACCCTGGTGGCCTCGAACTTCACCCTCGTGGGGGACAAGGTGGTGGGCTATGCCGAGGTGACGCCCCCGGCCCTGGCGCCCGGCGTCTGGAACCACACCAACGTCAAGGCCAACGCCGAGGTCGTGCGCTCCCTCGACCGGCTCGAGATCGCCCTGGTGCTCGACAACACCGGCTCCATGCAGGGCACGAAGCTCGCCACCCTCAAGGACGCCGCGGCGGCCCTGGTGGACAAGCTGGTGGAGGCCTCGGCGCGCAGCGTTCAGACCGACCCCCTAAAGATCGCCCTGGTGCCGTTCTCCACCACGGTCCGCGTGCAGGGGACCACGGCGCTCACCAGCTACAACCCTACGAACCGCACCGGGCCGGGCATTCCCACCTGGATCGACCCGCTGGGCTCCGCGCACTGGGCGGGGTCCACGAACAACGACATCTTCGAGGTGAGCTCTGGCTCCACGACCAAGACCGACCGCTTCACGATGATGAAGAACATTGGTCAGTCCTGGGGCGGCTGCGTCGAGCAGCGCCGTCAGCCCTATGACATCCGGGAGGACGCGGCGAGTTCGGCGACCCCGGCGTCGATGTTCATTCCCTACTTCTGGCCCGACGAGCCCGACAGCAATCACTACAACAACTACATGAACGATGGTGGCGCCTCAGGCCTGACCGCCCGGCAGAAGCAGCGCCGGACCGCCAAGTACGCCGGCGGCAGCATGGCGCGGTCGGGGGCCTTCAGCCTCGATGGCTCGGGCTACGGCGCCTACTCCCTGGGCCCCAACGCCGGCTGCACCCTGCAGCCCGTCATCCCACTGACCACCAGCAGCGCCTCCATCAAGACCGGCATCACCAATATGACCGCGGTGGGGGAAACCAACATTCCCCTGGGCCTGGTCTGGGGCTGGCACGCGGTGGCGCCTTCCGGCCCGCTTACCGGCGGCTCGCCCTACGGCACCGCCCACGTCCGCAAGATCATCATCCTGATGACCGACGGCAATAACACCATGAACAATCCGTCCAGGAGCGGGGAATCGAACGGCTCGTTCTATGGCGGCCTGGGCTACATCTGGCAGAACATGCTGGGCACCACCTCGTCGGACGGTAACGTGCGCGCCGACGCCATCGACGCCCGGCTGACGCAGCTCTGTACGGCCGTGAAGGCCCGGGACATCGTGGTCTATACGGTGCGGGTGGAGGTCAATAGCGGCTCCTCGTCCCTGTTGCAGAACTGCGCCTCGACACCGGACAAGTTCTACGACGTGCAGGATGTCGACGATCTGCAGGCCGCCTTCGACGCTATCGCAGGCTCCATCGACAACCTGAGGCTGGCGAAATAACCGCGCCGGTCCCGGTGATCGCGTGGCGGCGCTTGAGAAGTCGACCCCGGGGGCCTATCTTGGTCCTTGGCGGGTCTGCTGCGGATCTCGTCGAAGGCAACAAATCCCAGAGACCTTAATTCTCTCTACGGGAGCTGTCCCTGTCCGGGCTCGTGGGCCCGGGCATATGGCGCCCACCTGGTATACCAGGTCCGAGGGGGTTTTAACCGTCCTTCACGGCTCTCGCGGCGCCGCCACCCTTTCCCTCCCTAGGGTGAGACCTTGTCCCCGACCTCCAAGACCGAGCAGCGGGCGCGCCTGCGCGTCCTGCGCAAAGCCCTGGCCATCGCGGCCCCCGATGCGGCCGAGCGGGCCGCGGCCCTGCTGCCCCTGGAACGGCTGCCGGCCTTCGCGGCCTTCGGCGGCTACCATGCCCTGGGATCGGAGCTCGACCCCAGCCCGCTGATCCGCAGGCTGGCGGCGACCGGCGCCATGCTGGCCCTGCCGGTGGCCCTGTCCCGCGACGCGCCCCTGGTCTTTCGAGCCTGGGATTCCCGCGACACCCTGGTTCCCGACGCGGTCGGCGTGCCGGCGCCGCCGCCCTCCGCCCCTGGACTGCATCCGGACCTGGTGATCGCCCCCCTGCTGGCCTTCGACCGCCGGGGCGGCCGCCTGGGCCAGGGCGGAGGTCATTATGATCGGACCCTGGAGAGCCTTCGCTCGAGCCGGCCGGTCTTTGTCCTGGGCCTGGCCTATGCCGGCCAGGAGGTCGAACCGATGGATCTTGACCCGCACGACCAGAGGCTGGACGCCATCCTCACGGAAACGGGCTATAGGGAAGTCCAGAACACCTAAGGACTTTCAATGCGTTTTGCTTTCTTCGGGGATGTGGTGGGCCGAGCCGGCCGCGACGGGATCGCCGACTATCTGCCCGCCCTGCGCCGCAGGCTGGCCCTGGATTTCGTCATCATCAACGCCGAGAACGCCGCGGCGGGTTTCGGCATCACCGAGAACACGGCCCGCGAGCTGTTCGACGCCGGGGCCGACTGCCTGACGCTGGGCAACCACTCCTTCGACCAGAAGGAGGCGCTCACCTATATCGTGCGCGAACCGCGCCTGATCCGGCCGGTGAACTATCCGCTGTTCGCCGACACGCCGGGCCGCGGCTCGCAGATGTTCGAGACCGACAAGGGCCAGCGCATCCTGGTGATCAATGTCCTGGGCCGCGTCCATATGGACAGCCTGGATGACCCCTTCGCCGCCGTGGACCGCGAGTTGGAGGCCTGCCCGTTGGGCATGGCCGTGGACGCCATCGTGGTGGACATGCACGCCGAGATCACCAGCGAGAAGATGGCCATGGGCCACTTCTGCGACGGGCGCGCCAGCCTGGTGGTGGGCACCCACACCCACGTCCCCACCGCCGACTGCCAGATCCTCAACGGTGGCACCGCCTACCAGACCGACGCCGGCGCCTGCGCCGACTATGACAGCGTGATCGGCAACCAGAAGGAAGAGCCCCTAAGGCGCTTCACCACCCGCATCTCGGGCGGCCGCTACAAGCCGGCCGAAGGTCCGGCCACGGTCTGCGGGGTCTATGTGGAGACCGACGACGCCACGGGCCTGGCCCGCCGGGTCGAGCCGATCCGCATCGGCGGGCGGCTGTCGGAAACCGTGCCCGTCCTGGACGCCGTGGCGGCGGAGTAGCCCGGCCACGACGACCTGGTTCAGGCGACTTCCGTCTCGACCCCTTCCGCGCGCGCCTCGCAGGCGTCGAGGATGGCGGCGATCAAGGCCATGGGCTGGATCGGCTTAGGCTGCACGTCGTCAAAGCCGTGGGCCAGCAGCTTCTGGTCCTCGCCTGGCATGGCGTCGGCGGTGAGCGCGATCACCGGCTGACGCGGGTCGCCCGTCTCGCCCGCGCGGATGCGGCGCAGGGCCTCGATGCCGTCCATGCGCGGCATGTGCACATCCATCAGCACCAGGTCGAAGGCCTTCTCCCGCAGCATCTCCAGGGCCTCGGCGCCGTCGTTGGCGGTCTCGAGACGCGCGCCAACCGCCTCCAGGACGGCGCGGACCACCGCCTGGTTGATCGGGTTGTCCTCGGCGACCAGCAGGGTGAGGCCCGAAAGCCCGCCGCTCGCCGCCTCGGGTTCGGCCAGGTCGACCGCGTCAGCGCGGGGCAGTTCCAGGGTGACGCGGAACACCGAACCCCGGCCGGGCTCGCTCTCCACCATGATCACGCCGCCCATCAGGTCGGTGAGCTGACGGCAGATGGCGAGGCCGAGGCCAGTGCCGCCGAACTTGCGCGTCGTGGCCGCGTCGGCCTGGGCGAAAGCGTGGAAAAGCCTGGCCTGTTGCTCAGGCGTGATGCCGATGCCGGTGTCGGAAACCGCGATCTCGAAACAGGCGGACTCCTCACCCTGGGCGATCACCCGCCGGACCGACAGGCGGACCTCGCCGGCGTGCGTGAACTTCAAGGCGTTGGACACCAGGTTCAGCATGATCTGGCGGATGCGGTTGGGGTCGCCGGCCAGCCAGCGCGGCGCGCCGGGCGCCAGCTCGTAGCTGAGCTCGACGCCCTTGGCGCTGGCGGTCTCGCGCCACAGGTCGATCACCCTGGCGCCGACCTCGGTGAGGTCGAAGGCGATTTCCTCCAGCTCCAGCTTGCCGGCTTCGATCTTCGAGACGTCGAGAATGTCGTTGAGGATGGCCATCAGCCCGTCGCCCGAGCGGATCAGCATCTCCACCTGGGCGCCCTGGCGCTCGTCCAGACGGGTCTGCTTCAGGGCGTGGGCCATGCCCAGGACCCCGTTCATCGGGGTCCGCAGCTCGTGGCTCATCATGGCCAGGAAGGCGGACTTGGCCTGGTTGGCCTCTATGGCCGTGGCCTGCGCGTCCTCCAGGGCCTGGGCGCTGCGCATGTTCACCACGGCGCTGTTGAAGACGTAGAGCACCGCCAGGCTGAGGCTGATCGCCAGGGTGAGGAGCGGCGCGCCGCTGAAGCCGCCGTCCAGGATCAGCAGGCCGATAAGCAGGGCGGCGGGGATACCGGTCAGGATGCCGAGCGCAAGCTTGGAGCGGAAGGCGAAACACTGGCCGTGGATCATCTGGCTCGCGGAGATGGCGATGCAGGTGAGCTGCAGGGCCTGGGACCCTGTCCGCCAGTACAGCCAGGCTGCGCCGGACCAGAACAGGCTGACCGCGACCGTGGCTCCGACATAGAGCAGGCGGTTGGTCATGGAATTGGGCCGGCCGGCGGCGGGCTCGCGGGTGACCCACCAGGTCCAGGCCTCGCTAGCCGCCACGGCGCAGAGCCAGATCGCCGCAAGCGCGGGTCCGAAATTCAGGCCCAGCAGCAGGCCGCTGACGAAGGTGAGGACGAGGCGAATCCCAAGGGTCGCGCGCGATTCCGCGCCGACGATATCCAGCTGTTCGTTGAGCAGGCCGCGCAGCGTCATGTTTCCAGCCGGCCCCCCTTTTGGCGCGTGTCGAATTCCCCTTCGTCAACCTAGGCCGGCAAACGTGAAATCTTCGTTTTTGGCGCCGGAGAACAAAATCCGCCTCATCGGGGCGGACGGGCCTCCGCGGGACGCCCGGGCAAGGTGGCCAGGGTCAGCTGGCCATCACCGTCGGCGTCGAGGAGCGCGAACCGCCTGCCGGCCGCCTTGGCCCACTCCTCGGTGGTGACTTTCCAGTCGAGGTTGGCGTCGGCGCCTCGCACCGGCTGCGGCTCATTCAGCAGGCCGTAGCGGGCGGCGCCCTCGCGCGGCGCGGCGCGGCGCGGGCCGCCGCCGTGCCGGTTTCCGCCCCGAGGACCGTCGGGACCGCCGCGCGGGATGTGGCTGGCCTGGCTGTCGCCGCCCATGGGGCCGCGGCGGTCGCCGCCGCCCTCGCCCGGAAAGCTCATCCGGGTGATCTCGGGGGCGATCTTCGTCTCGTAGGCGCTGTTCTCGAAGCCGTCGACCTTGCCGTCACCATTGGCGTCCAGGACCTTGAAGAAGGCCATGGCGTCGGTGCGGAACTCCGCCAGGCTGAGCGCCCCGTCATGGTCGGCGTCGGCCCTGGCGAACCAGGCCTGCCGGCCCTCGCCGCCCCGGAAGGGTTCACCCGAGGGGCTGATGAACAACCCGCCCGGCTGGGCGGCGGCCGGCGTGGCGATCAGGGCGGCGAGCAACAGCAGGTGGCGCATGAAGATCCCTTTGGTCGGGATCCATTGGCCAAGGTCATGGGACCAAACTAAGCCGCGACTGTAACGCAGGTGAAACTCAGCCCTTGTCCCGCGCCGCGAGGCTCTGGCCGCCCACGCCCCAATGCTCACGCTCCACCTCGTCGATGACCACGAAGGTGGTCTGCGGGTTCTTGTTCAACACCTTGACCAGGAGCTCGGTGGCGCCGGCGATCAGCTCCTCCTTCTGGGCCTGGGTGGCGCCGGGCGTGATGCGGATATTGACGTAGGGCATGGAGCCTTCCTGGATGCTGTGGCTTAAGTCGCCTCGTCCTTAAGGCCGGAGTTCGCCGATGTCCCGTTTCCTCGCCCGCGTGCTGATCGCAGCCCTGGGTCTCTGGCTCGCCGCCGTGGTCCTGGCCGGCGTCTCCTATTCCGGTTGGCTGGATCTGCTGCTGGCCGCGCTGCTGCTGGGGCTGGTCAATGCCATCGTCAGGCCGATCGTCTTCCTGCTGACCCTGCCGCTCACCATCCTGACGCTCGGCCTGTTCCTGCTGGTGGTGAACGCCGCCATGATCGGGCTGGTGGCCCTGCTGCTGCCGGGCTTCACGATCTCGGGCCTGATTCCGGGCATCCTCGCCTCGATCATCGTGGGCGTGGTCAGCTGGATCGGCGGGGCCGTGCTGGGCGACGGAAAGTCCGACTGATGGCGACCTTCCTGATCCGTCACAAGGGCGAGCTGGGGGTCGAGTGGGCCTTCATCAAGGCCAAGTCACCGGGCGCCCTCACCACCGCCTTCCGCGACATCGAGGTCATCGAGCCCTGGCCGGAATGGGCGACGCCGCAAATGGTCAAGGATGTCGGCGTCTACGAGATCAAGGGCGAGCTGAGCCCGCTGCTCGAAAAGCTCAAACGCGAGTAGCGCGCACGAAAAAGGGCGGAGCCTCGCGGCCCCGCCCTCAATCTTAAGCGCTTTAGGGGGTTGGACTTAGAAGTCCATGCCGCCCATGCCGCCCATGCCGCCACCCATGTCGGGGCCGCCTTGGCCGCCCTTCTTGGGCGCCTCGACGATCGCGGCTTCGGTGGTGATCATCAGGCCGGCGACCGAGGCCGCGTCCTGCAGGGCGGTGCGGACCACCTTGGCCGGGTCGATGACGCCGGCCGCGACCATGTCCACATACTCTTCGGTCTGGGCGTTGAAGCCGAAGGTCGCGGAGCTGTTTTCCATGACCTTGCCGACCACGATCGAGCCTTCGACGCCGGCGTTTTCGGCGATCTGACGGATCGGGGCCTGCAGGGCGCGGCGCACGATGGCGACGCCGGCTTCCTGGTCAGCGTTGTCACCCTTGAAGCCGTCCAGAGCCTTGGAGGCCTTCAGCAGGGCGACGCCGCCGCCGGGGACGATGCCTTCTTCCACGGCCGCGCGGGTCGCGTTGAGGGCGTCGTCGACGCGGTCCTTCTTTTCCTTCACTTCGACTTCGGTCGAACCGCCGACGCGGATGACCGCGACGCCGCCGGCCAGCTTGGCCAGACGTTCCTGCAGCTTTTCCTTGTCGTAGTCAGACGTGGTGTCTTCGATCTGGCGCTTGATCTGGCCGATGCGGCCTTCGATCGCGTCCTTGGCGCCGATGCCGTCGACGATGGTGGTGTCGTCCTTGGTGATGGAGACCTTCTTGGCCTTGCCCAGCATTTCCAGGCCGACGTTTTCGAGCTTGATGCCCAGGTCTTCGCTGATCAGCTCACCGCCGGTCAGGATGGCGATGTCTTCCAGCATGGCCTTGCGGCGATCGCCGAAGCCCGGCGCCTTGACGGCGGCGACGCGGAGACCGCCGCGCAGCTTGTTCACCACCAGGGTGGCCAGGGCTTCGCCCTCGACGTCCTCGGCGATGATCAGCAGGGGACGGCCCGACTGGACCACGGCTTCCAGGACTGGAAGCAGGGGCTGCAGCGAGGTCAGCTTCTTTTCGTAGAGCAGGATCAGAGGCTCTTCGAGTTCGACCTCCATCTTGTCGGCGTTGGTGATGAAGTAGGGCGACAGGTAGCCGCGGTCGAACTGCATGCCTTCGACGACGTCGAGTTCGGTCTCGGCGGTCTTGGCTTCTTCAACCGTGATGACGCCTTCGTTGCCGACCTTGGCCATGGCCTTGGCGATCATCTCGCCGACTTCGGTGTCGCCGTTGGCGGAGATGGTGCCGACCTGGGCGATCTCGGCGTTGGTGGTGACCTTCTTGGCCGAAGCCTTGATCTCGGCCAGCACCTTGGTGACGGCCTTGTCGACGCCGCGCTTCAGGTCCATCGGGTTCATGCCGGCGGCGACCGACTTCAGGCCCTCGACGACGATGGCCTGGGCCAGGACGGTGGCGGTGGTGGTGCCGTCGCCGGCCTTGTCGTTGGTCTTGGAGGCGACTTCGCGGATCATCTGCGCGCCGAGGTTCTCGAAGCGGTCAGACAGTTCGATTTCCTTGGCGACCGAGACGCCGTCCTTGGTGGAGCGCGGGGCGCCGAAGGACTTTTCGATCACCACGTTGCGGCCCTTGGGACCCAGGGTCACCTTCACGGCGTTGGCGAGGACATTGACGCCGCGCAGCATGCGGTCACGCGCGTCGGAGGAGAAATAGACGTCTTTAGCGGCCATTTTTGTTCAGCTCTTTCAGAATTTTATGGAGGGGAGGAGAGCGGAGGAGGTGGTTATTCAACCACGCCCAGGACGTCGCTTTCCTTCATGATCAGGAGGTCCTGACCGTCGATCTTCACTTCGGTGCCCGACCACTTGCCGAACAGGATCTTGTCGCCCGGCTTCACGTCCAGGGGTTGGATCTTGCCGCTGTCATCACGGGCGCCGGGGCCGACGGCGACGACTTCGCCTTCCTGCGGCTTTTCCTTGGCGGTGTCGGGAATGATGATCCCGCCCTTGGTCTTTTCTTCTTCTTCGACGCGCTTGATCAGCACGCGGTCTCCCAGGGGACGAAACGCCATGTCTTTTTCTCTCCGTTCGAAACGGTTGAATGGATTGCGTCGCACAAGGGGCCGACCGTTAGCAGCCGTGGCCCCTGAGTGCTAACGACGGCCGGGAGGTAGGGTCCCAAGGCTCTGGAGTCAAGCTTGGCTGGAGGCGAAAGGGGTTCGCGGGCGAATCCGCTTGGCCCCCGGGGGACCGCCCGGATAAGGGTTCTGCGAGGGAAGAACCCAGAAATCCCAGGAGAATATCCATGCGTCGCCTCATCGCGCTCGCCGCCCTGTCCGTCGCGGCCGTAGCGTCCGCCGCCAGCGCCGAGACCTGGAAGCCCTACAGCGCCGTCACCGACAAGGGCCTGCAGTGGTCCTACGACACCGACTACGCCTATCGCGACAGCGCCTCTGGCAAGGTCGTGGTGCTGCAGGCGATCGGCAAGCCGGGCGCCACCCCGCGCCTGGGTCCCTCGGCCCCCGGCGCCGCCGACGGCGTCGGCAGCGTCGTGGCCCTCGACTGCCGGGCCCGGACGATCGTGCTGATCGGCTCCTACGCGCCGTCCAAGCCCCTGGCCCTGTCTGACACCTGGCGCTCGGCCACCGCCAAGAAGGTCGAGAGCGCCGACGACAAGGCCCTGGTGTCGGCCGCCTGCGAAGGCGCCGACAAGCTGTCCGCCAAGTAGGGATTGCCAAGCCGGCAGGGCGTCCTAGCCTCGGGTCAAACCGAGGAGGGACGCCGATGCTGGACCATGTGAGCCTGAAGGTCGCCGATCACGCCGCCGCCCAGGCCTTCTACGACAAGGCGCTCGCGCCCCTCGGCCTGACCCGGCTGGTCCCCATGGAGGACGCCTCGGGCTATGGCGCGGGGCGCCCGTTCTTCTGGATCGGCCAGGGGGACAAGGCGGGCTACTGCCATGTCGCCTTCAGCGCGCCCGACCACGCCACGGTGGACGCCTTTCACGCCGCGGCTCTGGCGGCCGGTGGTCGCGACAACGGGTCGCCCGGCCTGCGCGAGCACTATCACCCCAGCTATTACGGCGCCTTCGTCCTCGACCCGGACGGGCACAACATCGAGGCGGTGTGCCACGGTGCGGGACCGGCGCGCCCGGCGTGACGCTGTAAATTGAAACGCTTGTTTGGATTTCGGCGGAAAGTGCGCGAAGCTGGCGGCAACCAACAATCCGCAGGAGAGACCCGATGAGCGAGACCCAGGACAAGGCCCAGTCCAGCTTCAAGCTGAACCCGATGGACGAGCTCAACGACCTGCGGATGTCCGAGAAGGCCCTGCCGCTGCTGGAGCATGTGAAGCGCTTCATCAAGGAAACCGTCAATCCGATGTCGGCGGAGTTCCACCGTCTGGGCGAGGGCAAGGCCGACATCTGGTCCTATGCGCCGGGCCAGCTGGAAGTCCTCGAAAAGGCCAAGGACAAGGCCAAGGCCGAGGGCCTGTGGAACTTCTTCCTGCCCAACGCCGAGACCGGCGAGGGCCTGTCCAACCTCGACTACGCCTATATCGCCGTCGAGCTGGGCAAGAACCCGATGGCCTCGGAGACCATGAACTGCGCCGCGCCTGACACCGGCAACATGGAAGTCCTGGAGCGCGTCGGCACCCCTGAGCAGAAGAAGCAGTGGCTGGAGCCCCTGCTGGCCGGCAAGATCCGCTCGGCCTTCGCCATGACCGAGGTCAACGCCGCCTCGTCGGACGCCAAGAACGTCAACACCCGCGCCACCCTGGTGGGCGACGAGTACGTCATCAACGGCGAGAAGCACTACATCTCCGGCGCCGGCGACCCGCGCTGCAAGATCATGATCACCATGGTCCAGACCAGCCCGGATGGTCCGCCCAACCTGCGCCAGTCGCAGATCCTGGTCCCGACCGACGCGCCCGGCGTGAAGATCGTCGGCCCCATGAACGTGTTCGGTGATCCCGACGCGCCGCACGGCCACATGCACATCATCTTCGACAATGTCCGCGTGCCGGCGTCGAACATGCTGCTGGGCGAGGGCCGCGGCTTCGAGATCAGCCAGCTGCGCCTCGGCCCCGGCCGTATCCACCACTGCATGCGCGCCATCGGCCAGGCCGAGAAGGCCCTGGACCTGATGGTCACCCGCGGCCTGTCCCGCGAGGCCTTCGGCAAGCCGCTGGTTCAGCTCGGCGGCAACATCGAGAAGATCAGCCGCGCCCGCATCGAGATCGAGGCCATGCGCCTGATGGTGCTCAAGGCCGCCAAGGCCATGGACGTCCTGGGCAACCAGGAAGCCCGCATCTGGATCCACATGGTCAAGGCCCTGGTTCCGGAACGGGTCTGCGAGATCATCGACCAGGCCATCCAGATGCACGGCGCCCTGGGCGTGTCGCAGCACACCCCGCTGGCCCGCATGTACACCTCCACCCGCACCCTGCGGATCGCCGACGGCCCCGATGAAGTCCACCACATGGTCGTGGGCCGCAACGAACTGCGCCAGTACCGCGAGATGCCGGCCGACGCCTCCACGGCGGCCGTCTTCCGGAACTAGTCGTTCCGCCACATCGAGACGGAAGGAGAGGCGGGGGCGACAGTCCCCGCCTCTTTTCGTTAGTGGCCCGCGGCCGCCGGCGGCGACGACAGGCGCTTGACGTCCTCGGCAGTCACCGGCTCGGGATAGGCGTTGCCGAAGTTGGTCCGCACATAGGTGATCACCGCGGCCGTCTGTTCGGCGCTCAGCATGTCGGTGAACCCGGGCATGCCGCCGCGGCCCTTGGTGACCATGACGATGGGATAGGCGGCCATCTTCATCTTCGGATTGCTGGCCAGGGCCGGGAAGGCCGCGGCCCCCACCGCCCCCTTGCCGTCGGCCATGTGGCAGGTCTGGCAGACCATCCGGTAGACTTGTTCACCGGGCACCGGCACGGGCGGCTTGCCGCCCCCGGGGCCGGGTTCGTCGGCCATGGCGGGCGCGGCCAGGGAAAAGGCCAGCACAAGGCCGAGCTTGGAAATCATCTTCATGCTCAGGCCTCCAGCGCGCGCTTGTGCAGACGGGTGATGGCGTCGAGGGAGGAGAGCAGGGAGCCCTCCATCCAGCAGCCGACGTAAGATGCGTGCTCGCCGGCCAGCACCACCCGGCCGTCCAGGGCCACCAGGTCCTGGTAGTGGGCGGCGCGGGTCTCCTCGGTCCAGCGGGCGCAGCAGCCCAGGATCCAGGGCACGCGGTTCCAGGCCACCGAGGCGCCGTTCGAGAACTCCTTGCGATAGCTCTCCGGGTGGAAGACCGACCCCTGGGCCAGGGCCGCCTCGATGCGTTCGGCCGGCGTCATCCCGGCCAGGTGATAGCCGCTCATCCCGCTGGCGAAGGCGCCCAGCAGCACGGCGGGGCCGTCCTGCAGGAAGTTGTTGTTGGGATAGGAGACCAGGCCGATCTCCTGGTTGGTGAAGGAGTGGCCACCATAGATGGCCGCGTCCTCCTCCCAGAACCGCCGCTTCATCTCCAGGCCGATCTTCACCGAGTTGGAGTAGGGCACCGCGGCGATGGCCGCGTTCATCTTCTCCGACATGTTGTTCTCGATCTGGCTCAGCACCGTCAGCGGGATGGTGCAGACGCACCAGTCGGCCTTGGCCTCCGTCACCACGCCGGTCCCGGTGTCGGAATAGGTGACGCTCACCCCCTTCTTGCCCTGGTCGATCTTGGTAACCTTGGCGTTGTAGGTGATCAGCGGCTGGACTTGGCTGGCGAAGGCCTTGCCGATCATGCCCATGCCCCCCACCGGCTGGAACATGGTGGTCTGGAATTCCTCGTTCATGAAGAATGACATGTTCCGCCAGATCTTCGAATCCAGCACGTCCTTCAGGGCGAAGACCTCCGACGGCGACGGCGCGCCATCCACCCCACCGCCGGGATTGCGGGCGAACCCGCGGTGCTCCGACGAGCGCAGGTTCTTGGCGTACTTCATGTCGCGATCCAGCATGCCCCACTCGCGCAGGGCCTCCTTCAGGCGGTCACGATCCTGGGCCGTGACGCTGGCGTCCAGGCCCTTCTGGTCGATGGCCTTGCCGAGCAGTTCGGCGACATTGCCCTCGAAGTCGGCGGCCAGGGACTTGAACCGCTGCGGCTTGCCGCCGAAGGCCTCGGTGTTGTGGACATAGGCGTTGTGGTTGAACTGCACGAAGGGCTGCAGCTCGACATTGAAGGCCTTGCAGTAGTGCAGCAGGGTCCGGTGATTGTGCGGAATGCGCCAGGGACCGGGGTTCAGGTAGTTGCCGTCGGCGAAGCCCACCTTCTGGGTCGCCCCGCCCATCTCGGTGATCGTGTCGCCGCCATAGACCGACCAGTTCCGGCCGCCGGCGCGGTTCTGGTACTCCAGCACCGTGACCTTGTAGCCCGCCTTGGTCAGCTCATAGGCCGCCAGCATCCCGGCCAGCCCCGCCCCCAGCACGATCACCGAGGCGCCCTTGCGCGCGCCCGACAGCTTGGGCGGCCCCGTGAACTGGCTCTCGGCGGCGTAACCGAGGGTGGTCATCATGTTGTACATCAGGGCCGATCCGCCCAGCATCCCGATGGTCGACAGCAGCTGCCGTCTTGTCGTCTTCCCGGTCTCTTCCATAAGCCGCCCCCTGAACGCCAGGCTCCAGGCCTAGGGGACGGCGCGGGGCCGGCGCCAACCTTCAGCTTAGGGGTGGGTCCCTTTTCGACGACATGCCTCCGCCTTGGCGCCCCTCGCGATGAACTGGCCACGGATCGGGCAGCCGCCTGTCAGTCCGACCCCCGAAGTGGAGTGCGGCCCGGGGGGAGGAATTGCCCCCCCTCTCGACGGCCTCGCTTGTTCGGGTGTAGACGGGCCCCGCTCCCAACGAGCCAGGGTCGATCCGCCAGCGCGTGATCCCTAAGGCTCCGTCTTCGCCGCGACCGGCGGACGTCTGCGAGCACGGCGCCTTCCTCCGGAGGGTGAGCGGGCGGACCCGCACATTCCGCGCACGATGCGCAGCTGTTCGCGATCGGAGGGGGCCTGTGTCCCGCTCGACGAAGCGGACGCAACCGGAGGACCACCCATGAGCGCTCTCGCAGCCCTCTTCATCCTTGTTCTGTCCTTTGTGACCGCCACCCTGTCGGGGGTGTTCGGCATGGCCGGCGGCCTGGTCCTGATGGGCGGGCTGGCCCTGGTCCTTCCCGTCTCGGCGGCCTTCGTCACCCACGGGCTGCTGCAGCTGGTGGCCAATGGCTGGCGGGCGATCCTGCATCGCAAGCATGTCGCCTGGCGGATCGTCGGCCTCTACGCCCTGGGGTCGCTGATCGCCGGCGGCGTGATCTCGCTCATCGCGCTCGCGCCCTCCAAGCCTGCCCTCTTCCTGTTCATGGGCCTGCTGCCGGCCCTGCTCTGGCTGCCCCAGGACTGGATCAGGCTGGACGCCGCCAGGCCCGCCCAGGCCCTGCTGTCGGGGATCATGGTCACCGGCGTGAACCTGACGGCCGGGGTGGCCGGGCCGCTGCTGGACATCTTCTTCGTCCGCACGGCGCTCACCCGGCACGTCATCGTCGCCACCAAGGCCGCCACCCAGGTCTTCGCCCACCTGGCCAAGGTGGTGGTCTATGGCGGGCTGATGCTGCGCAGCCAGGACGGCGCCGGCATGCCGCCGCTGTGGCTGTTCGCGGCGGCCATTCCGCTCTCCATGCTGGGCACGGTGGTGGGGGGGCGCATCCTCGACCGCATGACCGACATCAACTTCAAGCGCTACACCCGCCTCATCGTCACTGCGGTGGGCGTCCTCTACCTGATCCAGGCCGGCCAGCTCTTCCTGAGCGGCCAATGAGTGGTGGGCTGGCGGCCCTGATCCTGGCGGCGGTGCTGGCCACCGCCACCCTCTCGGGCGTCTTCGGCATGGCCGGCGGCCTGATCCTGATGGGGGTGCTGACCGCCCTGCTGCCGGTGCCGGCGGCGCTCGCCATCCACGGCCTGGTGCAGATGGCGTCGAACGCCTCGCGCATCGTCCTGCACGTCAGGCACATCGTCTGGAAGGTGGTGGGCTTCTACGCCATCGGCGCGGTGGCCACGATGGCGGCCTTCACGGTGGTTTCGTACATTCCCAGCAAGGCGGTGGTCTATCTGGCGCTGGGCCTGCTGCCGATCCTGATCTGGGCGCCGGAGCGCTACAGCCCGCTGGACGCCGCCCGGCCCAGCCACGCGGTGCTTGCCGGGGTGCTCTCCACCGCCATGGCGCTGACCTCCGGCATCTCCGGGCCGCTGGCCGACCTCTTCCTGGTGCGCAGCGCGCTGACCCGCCACCAGGTGCTCTCCACAAAGGCCGCCCTGCAGATGTTCAGCCACCTGTCCAAGGTGCTGTTCTACGGCGGGGCGATCCTGCTGGCCGGCGGCGACGGCTTCGCCCCGCCCTGGCTGCTGGCAGCCGCCTGCGCCCTGGCCGTCCTGGGCGTGACCCTCGGCGCGCGGGTGCTCGACCGCCTCACCGACCAGGGCTTCCGCGCCTGGCGGCGCTGGATTTTCACCGGGGTCGCGGCGGTGTACCTCGTCCAGGCGGCGATCCTGTTTGCGAGGGGCCAATGAAAGTCGATCCGACCCGGGTGATGGAGAACCGCTTCGTGCGGCTGGAGCCCTTCACCGACGCGCACAAGGAAGACCTGCGCGAGGCCTGCGACGCCGACCCGTCGGTCTGGACCGACCTCTATCCCTATTCCATGGCCGGCGAGCACTTCGACCCGCAATGGAGCCGTATGGCCGCCAACCAGGCCAAGGGCGTCTCGATCCATTGGGCGGTGCTGGTGGGCGGCCGCTGCATCGGCATCACCTGCTACTCGTCCTACGACCTGCCCAACGCCAGCCTGGAGATCGGCGGCACCTACTACCATCCCGACTATCGCGGCGGCCCGGTGAACCCGGCGGCCAAGCGGCTGATGATGGAGCAGGCCTTCGGCGACGGCGCGCGGCGCGTGATGTTCCGCGTCGACGCCATCAACGCCCGCAGCCGCGCCGCCGTGCTGAAGCTGGGCGGCAAGCTGGAGGGTATCCTGCGCCAGGACCGCGTCACCTGGACCGGCCGGGTGCGCGACACCTGCATCTTCTCGGTGCTGAAGGACGAGTGGCCCCCGGTGCGGGATGGGCTGGATGAGAGGCTCAAGAGATTCGAGTAGCTTTTTCCTCTCCTGTGCAGCGGAGCGGAACGAGGGAGGGGGACCGCGCGTAGCGGGGTGGAGGGGGCGAGCCTGAAGCTCGGCGCCCGGTCGCGCGCCCTCCACCGCCTGATCGGCGGTCCCCCTCCCCCGTAAACGGGGGAGGAAAACCCAATCCCGCTAAGCGCTGGCCGCTGTCTTCTCTTCGGCCGCCGGGAAGAACACCTCCTTGGCGTGGTCGGCGACGTCCTGGGCGGTGTAGGGGCGGCCCGGGTTGTAGCCGTCGGTCTGCAGCATCTTGATCTCGCGCACGCCGCGCGAGGAGACGCCGAGCACCTTGCCCGTGTGGTCGGCGGCCAGGTCGGAGACCATGTAGAGCACGCCCGGCGCGATGTTTTCCGGCAGGCTCATGGCGTCCGGCTCCTTGCCCTGACGGCCCGGCAGATCCGAGGTCATGCGGGTGAAGGCGCCCGGCGCCAGGCCCATGACCCGGATGCCGTACTTGCGCCCCTCGATGGAGAGCACGCGCATGAAGCCGTAGATGCCGGCCTTGGCCGCCCCGTAGTTGGACTGGCCGAAATTGCCGTAGAGGCCCGAGGTGGAGCTGGTCATGACGATGGCGCCGGGCTTGCCGTTGTCCTTCATCCACTTCCACACCGGCATGGTGCAGCAATAGGTGCCCTTCAGGTGCACCTTCACCACCAGGTCCCAGTCCTGTTCAGAGGTGTTGGCGAAGGTCTTGTCGCGCAGGATGCCGGCGTTGCAGACCAGGATGTCGATCTGGCCGTAGTTATCCAGCGCGGTCTTGGCGATGTTCTCGCCGCCTTCCATGGTCGACACGTCGTCGCCGTTGGCCACGGCCTTGCCGCCCGCCGCGATGATCTCGTCCACCACCTTCTGCGCCGCGGCGCTGGTGCCGTTCCCGGAGCCGTCGCGGCTGCCGCCCAGGTCGTTCACGACGACGCTGGCGCCCTCCGCGGCGAACAGCTTGGCATAGGCCTCGCCCAGACCGCCGCCGGCGCCCGTGACAATCGCCACCTTCCCATCAAGAAGTCCCATGGTCGTTCTCCCTATGAATTTAATTATCCCGCATCATCGAACCGCGCTGGCCACCTGACAAGTATTGACCGCCGTGGGGGCAGGGGCGTTCTTGGTGGAAAGAGCCGTCAGGTTGGGGAAACACCATGATCCGCGCACTCGCCGCCGCCGCGTTCGGCCTGCTGGCCACCGCCGCCCTGGCCGATGAACCGGCCGCCCGCATCGCCCCCTCGCTCGCCGCCCACACCGCCGAGTTCGCGCCGGCCAAGGTCTATGAGCCCGCGCCCGGCGTGTTCTCCGCCGTCGGCTACGGCATCGCCAATTCCATCATGGTGGTGGGCAAGACCGGGGTGGTGATCATCGACACCACCGACAGCCTGGAGGAGGCCAGGAAGGTCTGGGCCGAGTTCGCGCCGCGGGCCGGCGGCAAGCCGGTGGTGGCCATCATCTACACCCACAACCACAACGACCACATCAGCGGCGCCTCGGCCTTCCCGCTGGCCAAGGGCGGCAAGGTGATCGCCCAGGCGACCCTGCTGCGGGAGGCCGCCAAGTGGAACGGGGTCGCCGCCCCCTCCATAGCCGCCCGCGCGGCCCGCATGTACGGCGTCTTCCTGCCCAAGGGGACTCCGGACGGCTTCGTCAGCGTCGGCATCGGCCCCTTCCTGTCGGCCTTTGGCGGCGGCGGGGCGGGCGGGTTCGTGGCCCCCAACCTGACCTTCGACCAGAAGCTCTCCATCAAGCTTGGCGGCGAACAGTTCGTCCTTGAGCATGCGCCCGGCGAGACCGAGGACCAGCTCTTCGTCTGGATGCCCGAGCGCCGGGTGCTGTTCCCCGGCGACAACATCTACAAGGCCTTCCCCAACCTCTACACGATCCGCGGCACCAGCTATCGCGACCCCGTCCAGTGGGCGGCCTCGCTGGACCGCATGCGCGCCCTGGGCGCCGATGTGCTGGTCCCGTCCCACACCCGGCCCATTGTCGGCGCGGAGGCCATCGCGACGACCCTGACCGACTATCGCGACGCGATTTCCTTCGTCCACGACCAGACCGTCCGCTGGATGAACCAGGGCCTGACGCCCGACGAGATCGTCGAGAAGGTGAAGCTGCCCGCCCACCTGGCGACAGATCCCTATCTGCTGGAACACTACGGCACGGTGGAGTGGTCGGTGCGCTCGGTGTTCGCGGGCTATATGGGCTGGTTCAGCGGCGACGCCGCCGAGCTTTCCAGGGACGCGCCGGAGTTGCGCGCCCGGGAGATCACCGACCTGGCCGGCGGACCCGCCGCCGCCCTGGCCAAGGCCGAGACCGCCTACAATGAGGGCCGCTGGAAGTGGGCCGCCGAGCTGGCGACCCACGTCCGCCGCGCCGACCCGGCTCTGAAGCCCCAGGCCGACGCCCTGGAGGTGAAAGCCCTGCGCCAACTGGGCTTCGACAGCGTCTCCCCCAACGGCCGCAACTACTATCTGGAGCAGGCCGCTGAACTGGCGGGTAAGGCGCCGGATTGGAAGACCATTATCGGCGCGCGCCAGGGCGGGGCCCAGGCTGCGGGCCTCCCGGCCAGCGCCATCGTCGCCACCTTCCCGGTTCGCCTCAACGCCGAGAAGGCCGCACAGGCCGAGACGGCGCTGGCCCTGCGGCTGGCCGGTGAGGGCGACTGGACGATCCGCGTCCGCCGCGGCGTGGCCGAGACCTCCACGGGGGTGGCCCCGGACGCCCGCGTGGTGCTGTCAGGCGCCAAGGCCGACCTGGTGACCGCCATGGCCTCGCCGGGCGCAATGCAGGGGGCGCTCGCCTCCGGCAAGTTGAAGCTTGAGAAGGGCGGTCCGGCCGACCTCGCCTCCGTGCTTGATCTATTCCGCGGCTGAGGCCCGCACATAGGTCCAATGCTCGGCGCGCGGCTTGCCGGCCACCACGCCCTCGATCCCGGCGCAGAGGTTCTCGCCGCAGCGGCGGTACATGACCCGCTGCGGGAAGTCGTGGGCCCGGTTCTCGAAGACCGCGCTGCCGGGATCGCTGGGAATGGCCACGAAGGGGGTCGGCGGCTGGCCGTCCACATAGGCGGTGAACGTCAGGCCCTGCGGCCCCACGGTGATGGTCATGAACTCCGAGCGCGCCGGCTTGCCCGGCCGGTTGGTCTGGCCCGCCCCCGACATCGTCCCGCCGAGCGGAGGCAGCCAGGTCTCCCGCGTCACCACCCCGTCCTTCTCATGGGTCCAGGCCCCGGACAACCAGGTGAGATCCGCGGGCGCGGCGATCACCGCGCCCGCCAGTATCGCCAGCATCATGTCGGCTCTCCCTTCTTGCGCCGCGCCCGGAAGAAGCCCTTCAGCATCGCCGAGCTCTCGTCGGCCAGCACGCCGCCGGTGACCTCCGGCCGCCAGTGGCAGGTGGGTTGCTCGAAGAAGCGCGGGCCATGGATCACCGCCCCGCCCTTGGCGTCCTGCGCCCCGAACACCACGCGGCCGATCCGCGCGTGGCTGATGGCCCCGGCGCACATGGCGCAGGGCTCCAGGGTGACCACCAGGGTCAGGCCTGTCAGCCGGTAGTTGCCGAGCTTTTCCGCCGCCGCCCGCAGCGCCACGATCTCGGCGTGGGCGGTGGGATCGTGGGACCCGATGGGCTGGTTGGCGCCCACGGCGACCACCTCGCCGGTGGCCGGATCGACCACCACGGCGCCCACCGGGGTCTCGCCACGGTCGGCTGCGGCTTGCGCGGCTTCGAGCGCGATGCGCATGGTGCGAAAATCATGGTCCACGATCCCCAAGACACCCAGGACGACCCCCAAGGTCAAGGCGGCGAACGCATCGCCAAGGCCATGGCGCGGGCCGGCGTCGCCTCCCGCCGCGAGGTCGAGCGCCTCATCGAGGCCGGCCGCGTCTTCGTCAACGGCGTGCGGGTCACCACGCCCGCAACCAAGGTCGAGGCCGACGACGTCCTCACCGTCGACGGCGCGCTGGTTCAGGCCGCCGAGCCCGCCCGCCTGTTCCGCTATCACAAGCCCGTCGGCCTGGTGACCACGCACAAGGACACCCAGGAACGCCCGACGGTGTTCGACGCCCTGCCCAAGGCCCTGCCGCGCCTGATCTCGGTCGGCCGCCTCGATCTCAATTCCGAGGGCCTGCTGCTGCTGACCAATGACGGCGGCCTGGCCCGGGCCCTGGAACTGCCCGCCAGCGCCATCGTGCGCCGCTACCGCGCCCGGGCGCGCGGCCGGGTGACCCAGGAGAAGCTCGATAGCCTGAAGGACGGCATCACCGTCGAGGGCGTCAGCTACGGCGCCATCGAGGCCCACCTCGACAAGGCCAAGGAAGGCCCCCAGGGCGCCAACGTCTGGATCACCGTCACCCTCGCCGAGGGCAAGAACCGCGAGGTCCGGCGCGTGCTGGAGGCTCTGGGCCTGACGGTGAACCGCCTGATCCGCATGTCCTACGGCCCGCTCGCCCTGGGAACCCTGGCCGTGGGTGAGATCGAGGAGGTCGGCCCCCGCGTCATCCGCGAGCAGTTCGCCGATCACATCGCGGCCGGAAACCTGCCCACCGGCGACCGCGCCCAGTTCTCCAAGCCGATCGCCACCTGGGCCGGCGGCGATGTCCAGCGCCGCGGCCGCACCGCGCCGGGCGCCGGCCACCACACGGGACCTGACGACGGCATGCCGGCCAAGCCGAAGACCGTCTACAAGGCCGGCTGGGCCAAGCCCACCATCACGCCGAGCCCGCATCCCAAGCGCAAGACCAAGCCGAAACCGGCCGGCCCTGTCGCCCAGGTCCGACCCGCCGCCATCCCGCCCAGCGGCCCGGCGCGGGCCCCACGGTCCGACGCGCGTCTCGCGGCCCAGCGCGCCGAGCCCCGTGCGCCGCGCCCGGCCGCCCCACGGTCAGATGCGCCGCGTTCGGAGCGTTCTCCCCGACCGGACGCCCCGCGTCCGCAAGGCGCGCGCGCCGCCCCTGCCGAGGCCCGTCCTCCGCGACGCGACGCCCCGTCGCCCATGACACCCCGCCCGGATCGCGGCCCTCGCGCCGACGCGCCGCGTTCGGGCCCGCGCCCCAATGCGGCCAAGCGGGACGCTGTTCCCAAGCGCAAGGAAGGCCCCAAGGCCGACTCGCGCCGCCCCGACCGCTTCAAGGGTCCGCGGCCGGACGGCGGCAAGACGCTCGACGCCCGGCCCGCCGCCCAGGACGCGCCGCGCGATTTCAAACCTAAGCGTTCCGGATCTCCGCCGGCGGATGGGCGGCCTTCAGGCCCGCGCGGCCCCACTCGGTCGTCATCAAGGCCGCAGGGCTCGCCCGCGCGTCCGCCGGGTCCGGCGCCAAGGGGCGGTCCCAAGCGGCGCGGCTAAGCCGCTCGGCGCCGCCACCGCGCCACGGCGTTCCGCCCCGCTTCGCCAACACTCTGTTCCACCCGAGACACTGGTATCCCCATGCGCATCGTTTCCGGTGACTTCCGCGGCAAGGCGATCGTCACCCCGGCCGGCGACGCCACCCGGCCCACCTCCGACCGCGCCCGCCAGGCGGTGTTCAACATCCTGGAGCATGCCGCCTGGTCCAGGGGGCTGCGGGACCTGCGCGTCATCGATCTGTTCGCCGGTTCCGGCGCCCTGGGCTTCGAGGCTCTGTCGCGCGGCGCGGCCTTCTGCCTGTTCGTGGAGACCGATGAGGCGGCCCGGGGCGCGATCCGCGAGAACGTCGACGCGATGAGCCTGTTCGGCCGCACTCGCGTCCATCGCCGCTCGGCGGTCGACTTGGGGACCCGTCCGGGCGCCGATGGCCCCGCCTTTGACCTCGCCTTCCTCGACCCGCCCTATGCCAAGGGTCTGGGGGAGACGGCCCTGGCCAAGCTGCGGGACGGCGGCTGGCTGGCGCCCGAGGCGCTGATCGTCTTCGAACGCGGCTCGGCCGAGCCCGCCTTCAGCGTCGAGGGCTTCGAGGTGCTGGACGCGCGCGACTACGGCGCCGCGCGCGTCCATTTCCTGAGAGCGCTTCCAGGCGAAGTGGACGCCGGTTCGCCGTCCGGAAGCGCGACCAAGTAGGAGAGACTGATGGTTCACCAGCCGCGGACTGAGGTCCGGTTGTCCAGCTGGGCCCGCAGGTTCACCAGGCCGTCGCGGGTCACCCGATAGGGCTGTCCGTTCTGGCTGGCGATCAGCCGCTTCTTCTTCAGGCTCTTGAAGACGGCCAGGTCGCAGTCGGCCAGGCGCCAGCCGTCACGGCTGACGCAGGTCGCCTCGACGACGCCGCCTTTGGAGTCGCGTTCAAGGATGATCTGGCCGCCTTGGGCCAGGGCGTGCAGCGTGCGTTGCTGCGCTTTGGAAATGTTCAAGGTGATGTCCGGAACTGAGCATGACAGGACGCGCCCGCGCGTTGGCGCGGACGGCGAAGGGCCATGGGCCGAACAGGCGCTCATCAAGAGCAGGAACCTTCGTCGGCGGTTAGGCCCGGGTTCCGAACACAGTCTCTGACATAATCTCCCCTTGGGTTGAGACCGCGCCATCCTAGGCCACCGCGCGGGCTCGGCAACAGTCAAGGTTGCAGTGGCGTGAATAGCGCTCGGCTCGGCTTGCAGCAGATTGAGGTCGTCCAAGCCACTCCCCGTCTGGAGCCAACCAAAGCACGACCATCAATCGCACGAGCCGTGCGCCCGTCGAACGCAGGATACTGGTGCGGAGGAAATGGTGACTGGCTATCTGCACGCAATGCGCGCCTACTGAAACGGGGGAAGGCCGGAGTTGCCCGTGTCGCCCGCTGAACTCAAGAGACTGAACGTCGTGCACCTTCAGAAGGTGCTGGATCGGACTGTCGATTTGCCGGAACGTGATCGCCTGGAGCGGCTCATCGGCGAAGAGCACATCAAGCCTGATTGCGCCTACCCCATCGACAGCTCGCCGCGCCGCTGAATCTCCGCCACGCGAGGGGTAGTTTGACCTTGGGCGCGTGGCGCGCCCGAGCGGGACCTTCAAGAAACCTCATGTGACGCGGCCGCAGCGAAAAGTGAATCTATGCCTGTTTATACTGAGGCTAGTCGAATAGTGACAGGTATGTGACGAATATACGACGAACTGCAGGGTCAAATTCGAGTATTTGCCGCGTGTGATTCACTCCGCGTTAGTTGGCGCGACCTTAGGACTGGCATACCCCAAGTACGAGGCCTTGCATGTCCGGCGTTCTTCTCGACCTTGCCCAGCCTTCAGATCCCATCACCCCCGACACCCCCGGCGCCCAGGTTTACGAGCGCTTCCAGGCCGAGCCCGACGCCCTGGCCATCGCCGTGGTGGACGCTGATCGGCGGCCGGTGGGCCTGGTGGAGCGCACCGCCTTCTTCCTGGCCATGGCCGGCCAGTTTGGCCGCGCCCTCTATGCCGGGCGACCGATCTCCCTGCTGATGAACGCCGAACCCCTGGTGGTGGAGGGCTGCGTCGACGTGGCCGCCTTCTGCGGCGAGGTCCTGGCCGAACGGCCCTCCGAGCTGCTGCGCGGCTTCATCGTCACGGAGGCGGGCCTCTATGCCGGGGTCGGCAGCGCCCTGTCCCTGCTGCAGGCCACCAGCGCCGCCAACCGCGCCCATGCCGATGAGATGATGGCCCTGGCCGGCGTCATGCACCGCGCCAAGCTGGAGGCCCAGGCCGCGCTGACCGCTAAGTCGCAGTTCCTGGCGGTGATGAGCCACGAGATCCGAACCCCCCTGAACGGCGTCCTGGCCATCGCCGACATCCTGGCGCGCAAGCTGGCCCAGCCCGAGCTCATCCCCTATGTCCGCGGCATCCAGGATTCCGGCGAGACCCTGCTGCGGCTGCTCACCGACGCGCTGGACCTGTCGCGGGCCGACGCGGGACGGCTGGAGCTGAATGAGGAGAGCTTCGCGCTCTCCCGCGTCACCGGCGACCTGGCCACGCTCTGGGGGGCGCGCGCCGAGCTCAAGGGCCTCTCCCTCGCCATCGACTATGACGGGCCCGCCGACCAGTGGGCGCTGGGGGACGAAATCCGCATCAAGCAGGTGTTCAACAACCTGATCGGCAACGCCCTGAAGTTCACCGAGAGCGGCGGCGTCGAGGTCCTGCTCCGCGTTCATCGCGAGGGCGTCCACCTGGCGGTGGAGGGTGAGGTGTCCGACACCGGCGTCGGCGTCCCGGAGGATCGGCTGGCCAGCATCTTCCAGCCGTTCAGCCAGACCGAGTCGGGCCTGAAACACGGCGGCGCGGGGCTCGGCCTCTCCATCTGCAGTGAGCTGGTGGCGCAGATGGGCGGGACCATCGGGGCGGCGCGCAACAAGGCGGGCGGCCTGCGCCTCCACTTCGCCATCCCGCTCTTCGACCTGCCGGCGCCTTCCGAGGCGGACCCGGCGCAGGGAGCCGCCGCCACCGCCGAGGGCGGCCTGCACATCCTGATCGTCGACGACAACGCCACCAACCGCCTGGTGGCTGAAACCCTCTGCGACATGTTCGGCGCCACGACCGAGAGCGTGGAGGACGGGCTTGCGGCGGTGACCGCGGCCGCCGGGGGCCGGTTCGACCTGATCCTGATGGATATCCGCATGCCCAAGCTCGACGGGGTCGGCGCCACCCGCCGCATCCGCGCCCTGGCCGGCCCCGCCGGGGCTGTCCCCATCCTGGCCCTGACCGCCAACGCCGATCCCTGGGACGCGGCCGGCTACATCGCCCAGGGCATGAACGGGGTGGTGGAAAAGCCCATCAAGGCCGAACGCCTGATGAGCGCCATCAACGAGGCCCTGGAGCCCGACCGTCGCGCCGCCGCGGCCTAGAGCATGATCGCTTGAGACGGAACCGCGCAGCGGTCCCGGCTCAGGCGTGAATCATGCTCTCGCTTATATCTGGAGCCTGATCCACCGCATCGGCGGGATCGCGAAGCGATTCCACCTCAACGGATCAGGCTCTAGGCTGTGAAGACCACGCCCGGCGCCGAGCGCGCCGCTGCGGGGTTCACGGAGTATCGGGTGACTGCGATGCGGGCGTTCGCGGAGACGACGCTCACCTGACCCAAATCCGCTCCTCCCGGCGAAGGCCGCGACTCAGATCGTAAGTCATGACTTGAGCCGGAAATCCGGAATACGGCGGATGCATCTGGGCCCCGGCCTTCGCCGGGGTGCGCGGCCTAGGTTAGGCGCTCAACGCCTGCGGTCCGTCCGCGGCCACGCCGGCGCCCACCTTGTCGGTCCACACCTGCTCCACGACGCGCAGCAGGCCATCGGCGGTGATGGGCTTGGTGATGTGGCCGTCGGCGCCGGCCTCGGAGGAGGCCTTGGCGTGCTCGGGCATGGCGTTGGCGGTCAGGGTGTAGATCGGGGTCGGATAGGCCTGCTCCCGGCACTCGCGGCGGCGGATGGCGCGGATGGCGGTCAGGCCGTCCATCACCGGCATCTGCATGTCCATGAGGATCAGGTCGAAATTGGATCGGGCGGCCTCGTCCACCGCCTCGGCGCCGTTCTCGACGCAGGTCAGGTCGACGCCGGCCGCGCCCAGGATCAGCTCCACGACCCGGCGGTTGGTGGGGTGGTCCTCGGCCAGCAGCACCCGCATGGTGTCGAGGTCGGCCTCTTCGCCGGCGCTCGCCTCATGATCGCCCCAGAGGTCCACGGCGCCGTGGCGGCGCTGCAGCTCCAGATCGAGCGCGAAGGTCGAACCCTCGCCGGGGATCGACGTCGCCGAGAGCGTCCCACCCATGGCCTCGGCCAGGGAGCGGGAGATGGCCAGCCCGAGACCGGTTCCGCCAAACCTGCGGGTGATGGAGCCGTCCGCCTGCTGGAAGCGTCCGAACAGCCGCTGACGGGTTTCCTCGTCAAAGCCGATGCCGGTGTCGGAGACCTCGAAGGTCAGGTGGGTGGAGGTCTCGTCGCGCCGCGCCTTCACCGTCAGCTTCACCTCGCCGGCGCTGGTGAACTTCACCGCATTGCCCAGCAGGTTGGTGAGGATCTGGCGGATCCGCGGCGCGTCACCGTTGAAGGAGCCCTGGGCATAGGGATCGACCTCGACGGTCAGCTTCAGGTCCTTGGCCTCCGCGCTCGCATGGAACAGCGAGGCGCAGGCATTGACCGAGGTGGCCATGTCGAAGGGCTCGGGGCGAATCTCCAGGCGTCCGGCCTCGATGCGGGCGAGATCCAGGATGTCGGTCAGCAGGGCTTCCAGGGTCTGGGCCGAGGTCTCGATCAGGTTGACCATCTCGGCCTGGCCGGCGGTGAGCTCGGTGCGGGCCAGGGCGCCGGCGATCCCCATCACCCCGTTCAGGGGGGTGCGAATCTCGTGGCTCATATTGGCCAGGAACTCGCTCTTGGCCTTGTTGGCGGTCTCAGCCTCTTCCTTGGCCTTCACCAGCTCCAGTTCGCCGCGTTTCTCCTTGTCGATATTGCGCAGCACCCCCAGCACCCGGACGATACGGCCGCGTTCGTCGCGGATCGCCTCGCAGGCCGAGTAGTACCACTGGTGCGGACCCTCCTTCTGGGGCATGCGGTAGACCTGCCGGAACGGGGCGCCGCCCTCGATATATTCGTCCCAGGCGCGCCTGGCCTCCTCGCGGTCGGCCGGGTGGATTCCGCGCCAGATGTCGGCGTTCATCTCCTCATAGGTGGAGCCGCCCGCCTCGCCGGCCAGGGGCGACTGATAGCCGGCGCCGCTCAGTTCACGCCGTTTCCAGTCCATCTCCCACATGCGCAGCTCGCCGATCTCCATGGCGAGCTTCAGCCGCTCCTCGTTGCGCTTGGCCTCCTCCAGGGCGTCGGCGGTGCGGGTGACGTCCACGGACATGATCAGCAGCCCGCCGATCTCGCCGTTGGCCTCTCGCCAGGGATTGATCTCCACCCGCGCCCACAGGCGGCGGCCGTCGGGCAGGTTCACCGGCACGCGGTCATCCTGCACCTGCTGGCCCTTGAGGCAGCGGTTGTAGACCGGCGCCCAGCGCTGGGTGTCGGGATAGGCCTCGTACAGGCTCTGGCCGGCCACATCCTCACTCTGGCGTTCGGCGCGCCAGCGGGGGCTAGCCTGGATGACCCGCATCTGCTTGTCGACCATGCAGAGCGCCACCGGCGCGGCCTGGACGAAGGCGGAGATCATGCTGCGGGCGGCGGCCACCTCGCCGGCCGCCTTGGCCACGTCCTCGCGGGCGTGGTGCCGCTTCCACTCATCGGCGGCCAGGGCCGCCAGGTCGATCATATAGTCGGCGAAATCGCGGTCAAAGGTCCGCGGCTTGGCGTCGGTGACGATGACCGCCCCCACGCCACGGCCGTCGGGCAGGCGGATAGGCGCGCCGGCGCAGAAGCGGATGGCGAGCTCGCCGGTGACGCCCTGGTGGTTCTTGAACCGGGGGTCCTGGCTGGCGTCCTCGATCCACAGCACGTCGTCGGACTGCAGGGCGACCGCGGCGAAGGACTCCTGGCTGCGGACCTGGCTGTTCCAGCCTTCCCGCCGCGAGGCGTGCCAGGTCAGCTCGCCCTCCAGCAGGACGACGTCGCAATTTGGTGACTTGGCATAGGCCTGCGCCAGGCGCGCGATACGCGCCAAGGTTGGCCTCAATT
Organism: Phenylobacterium ferrooxidans; assembly: GCF_042714595.1. Classification (NCBI taxonomy): domain Bacteria; kingdom Pseudomonadati; phylum Pseudomonadota; class Alphaproteobacteria; order Caulobacterales; family Caulobacteraceae; genus Phenylobacterium; species Phenylobacterium ferrooxidans. The sequence continues at coordinate 74,289 of NZ_JAOTJD010000020.1, forward strand.
CCGCGAGGTCCAGTCCGCCGACGGCGGCCAGACGTTCGGTTTCGCCATGCGAAACCCCGTCCTTTTTGGCCATGTCATCTCCCCTGAGCAGTGGTCGGGACGATGGGGCCGCAGGGTTAAATGTCCGTGACCGTCAAAAACCGACTGCCCGAATTCTACGCAGGAGTGTGGTGGCGGGTTGGAGCGCCCATCGCCTCCCGCAAGCGGGAGAGGGGAAGAGCTACAGCAGCTTGATCTCGCGCAGGCGCTCTTTCAGGAACGCGTCGGCGGTGATCGGCGCGGGATAGCGGTCGGGGTGCTGAGCATCGACGCACGAGGCCAGGGTCGAGATCTCGTAGTCCGGGTTGAAGTGCAGGAAGAAGGGCGTCGAGTAGCGCGGGAAGCCGCGACGCTCCGGCGCGGGATTCACCACCCGGTGGGTCGTCGAGGGCAGGCGGTGATTGGTCAGCCGCTGCAGCATGTCGCCGATATTGACCACCACCGAGCCCGCCGGCGGATTGATCGCAAGCCATTGGCCGTCGCGGTCCAGCACCTCCAGCCCAGCCTCTTCTGCTCCAAGCAGCAGGGTGATGACATTGATGTCCTCGTGCGCCCCGGCCCGAATGTTGGGGCCGTCCTTGGGGACCGGCGGATAGTGCAGCAGGCGCAGCACCGAATTGCCGTCGTTCACCGTGGGGTCGAAGAAGTGGCGGTCCAGCTTCAGATAGGTGGCGATGGCCTCCAGGACCTTGATCCCCAGCTCGTCCAGGGCGTCGTACAGCCAGGCCACGTCGGAGACGAAGGTGGGAACCTCCACCGGCCAGACGTTCGGCGGCATCACCTCCTGATAGGGATGGCCGGGCGGCAGGTCGCGCCCCATGTGCCAGAACTCCTTCAGGTCGAAGTGGGCCGCGTCCTTGGCGGTCTCGATGCCGAAGGGGGTGTAGCCGCGCTGACCGCCGACCCCCACCACGTAGTGCGCCTTCACGTCGTCGGGCTGGGCGAAGAAGGCCTTGGTGGCGTCGGTGGCCGCGGCGATCCTGGCGTCTGGCAGGCCGTGGTCGGAGATCACCGCGAACCCGTAGCGGGCGAAGCTGTCGCCGAGCGCCTGGGAGAAGGCTTCGAAGTCGGCGCCGAAGGCCTTGAAGGAGACGGGGGTGATGGCGGCTTGGGTCATGTCCGCCCCTTACACCGGCTGGCGATCCTTCTCCACCCGTCTGGCGGGGAAGGGGAGCTCGTCGTTCACTTCCTCCTCGGCGCCCACCCGACGCATCTCGGCGTTCAGCAGCCGCTCCATGGTCTCGGTGGAGTCGCGGCTGGCCAGGACATAGTTCTCCTCCTGGCCATAGGCCGGCGCCAGCGTCTCGAACAGCTTGCGGTCCAGCTTGCGGAAGGCGGCGGCCGCGCCGACCGCGCGGCGCTCGCTGAAGCCCAGGCGCATGAGGGCGCGCTTGCCCATGGCCAGGCTGCCCTCGAAGCTTTCGCGCTCCACGTCGTCGGCGCCGTGGGCCAGCAGGTCATAGGCGTGCCGCCGGTCCCAGGCCCTCGAGAGGATGGTCAGGTTCGGGAAGGCCAGCTTGGCGGCCTCCACCAGCTCCACGGCCTTGTCCTTGTCGTCGATGGCCACGATCAGCAGGCGGGCCTTCTCGGCGCCGGCGGTGCGCAACAGGTCCATACGGCTGGCGTCGCCATAGTGGACCTTGCGGCCGAAAGCCCGCAGCAGTTCGATCTGCTCGATGCTGGAGTCCAGGGTCACCACATTGAAGTCGTTGGCGATCAGCAGGCGCGCCGCGATCTGACCGAACCGTCCGAAGCCCGCGACGATCACCTCGGGCTCGCCCTCGTCATAGGGGATGTGCTCCGGCTCCGCGCCCGGCCCCGCCTCGCGGCTCAGCACCAGCTTCTCGTAGGCCAGGAAGGCCAGCGGCGTGAAGGCCATGGAGAGCGCCACCACCGCCGAGAGCAGCTTGGACAGATCGGGATCGATGACGCCGGCCGCCACGGTGAAGCCCAGCAGGACGAAGGCGAACTCGCCCCCCTGGGCCAGGGACACCGCCGTGGCGCCCGCCTCCCGGCGCGGCATGCGGAAGAGCGCGCCCACCCCGAACATGGCGACCGCCTTCAGCACCATCATGCCGATCACGAGGGCGATCAGCAGCGCCGGCTGGCGGGCGATCACCGAGAAGTCGAGACCGGCCCCCACGGTGATGAAGAACAGGCCCAGCAGCAGGCCGCGGAACGGCTCGATGTCGGTTTCCAGCTCGCGCCGGAACTCGCTCTCGGCCAGCACCACCCCGGCCAGGAAGGCGCCGAGCGCCGGCGACAGGCCCACGGTCTGCATCAGGGCCGCGACGGCCACCACCAGCAGCAGGGCCGTAGCGGTGAAGATCTCTCTCAGGCGCGCCTGGGCGATGAAGCGGAACACCGGCCGCACGAGATAGCGACCGCCCCCGATCACCGCGGCCACCGCGCCGAGGATGGCGAGCGCCTTGGCCCAGCCGGGCAGGCCCATGGCGTCCAGCAGGCTGGCGCCGTGACCGGCCGCCGCCGCCGCCTCGTGAACCGGCGCCGTCACCGCCAGCAGGGGTAGCAGAGCAAACAGCGGGATCACCGCCAGGTCCTGGAACAGCAGCACCCCGAACACCGCCTCGCCGAGGGTCCCCTGGCGCAGGCCCTTTTCCTCCAGGTTGGCCAGCACGATGGCGGTGGAGGACAGGGCCAGCACCGCGCCGGCCGCCAGCGCCGTGCGCCAGTCGAGGCCGAGCGCCAGGCCCGCCGCGGCCATCGCCAGGGTGGTCCCGGCCATCTGGCCGCCGCCCAGGCCGAAGATCGCCGTCCGCATCCGCCACAGCAGGGCCGGGCGAACCTCCAGCCCGATCAGGAACAGCAGGATCACCACGCCGAACTCGGCGAACTTCATGACGTCGGCGGGCTCCCCCACCAGGTCCAGCAGGAAGGGCCCGACGATCACCCCGGCGATCAGATAGCCCAGCACCGAGCCCAGGCCGATGCGCTTGGCGATCGGTACGGAGACGACGCCGGCGGTCAGATAGACCAGCGCCTGGATCAGCAGTCCCTGGCCGTTCATCGGGCGGCCCTCGTTTCATGATGCGACATGGCGCGACTATGAACCGGCGTTCCCGGTTTTGTGCACCCGAAAACCGAATGCGCGGTTCCCAAATGTTGCAGTGCGGCGTAATGGGCGTTCATGGCTGACAAGACACAGAAATCCGCCGTCGACGCCCTTGCGGGGCGGCTGTTCGATGGCATGACCATCATGGCCGGGGGTTTCGGCCTCTGCGGCATCCCGGAAAACCTGATCGCGGCGATCCGTGAGAGCGGGACCAAGGGCCTCACCGTGATCTCCAACAACTGCGGGATCGACGGCTTTGGCCTCGGCGTCCTGCTGGAGAGCGGCCAGATCAAGAAGATGATCTCGTCCTATGTCGGCGAGAACAAGCTGTTTGAGCAGCTCTATCTGTCAGGCGACCTGGAGCTGGAGTTCAATCCCCAGGGCACGCTGGCCGAACGCATCCGCGCCGGCGGCGCCGGCATCCCGGCCTTCTTCACCAAGACCGGGGTCGGCACCCTGGTGGCCGAGGGCAAGGAGGTGCGCGAGTTCGACGGCGAGATGTACGTCATGGAGCGCGGCCTGATCGCCGATCTCTCCATCGTGAAAGCCTGGAAGGGCGACGCCGCGGGCAACCTGATCTACCGGAAGACCGCGCGGAACTTCAATCCGATGATGGCCACCGCCGGCAAGGTCACCGTCGCCGAGGTCGAGCACCTGGTGCCGGTCGGAAGCCTCGACAAGGACAACATCCACACCCCGGGCATCTTCGTCGACTCGATCGTCGCCGGCGCCCGCTACGAAAAGCGGATCGAGCGCGTCACCACCCGGCCCAGCGCGGCGCAGGGCGCCGGCGCCGGAGAGGAAGTCTGATGGCCTGGACCCGCGAACAGATGGCGGCCCGCGCCGCCCAGGAGCTGCGCGACGGCTTCTATGTGAACCTCGGCATCGGCATCCCGACCCTGGTGGCCAACTACATCCCGGCCGGCATGAGCGTCACCCTGCAGAGCGAGAACGGCATGCTGGGCATGGGTCCTTTCCCTTACGAGGGTGAGGAGGACGCCGACCTGATCAACGCCGGCAAGCAGACCATCACCGAGCTGCCGGAGAGCTCCTATTTCTCCAGCGCCGATAGCTTCGCCATGATCCGCGGCGGCCACATTGCGCTCTCGATCCTCGGCGGCATGCAGGTCTCGCAGACCGGCGACCTGGCCAACTGGATGGTGCCGGGCAAGGTGGTGAAGGGCATGGGCGGGGCCATGGACCTGGTGGCCGGCGTCAAGCGCGTCGTCGTCGTCATGGACCATGTGGAGAAGTCCGGCGCGCCAAAGCTGCTCACCGCCTGCACCCTGCCGCTCACCGGGGCGCGGGTGGTGGATCTGCTGATCACCGACCTCGGCGTCTTCGATATCGCCCGCGGCAAGGCGCCGCTCACCCTCACGGCCCTGGCCGACGGCGTCACGCTGGAGGAGATCACCGCCAAGACCGAAGCCAGGTTCGAGGTGGCCCTTTAGATCCGCTCACCCCGGCGAAGGCCGGGGTGTGGATTCTCGTTCGAAGTGCAACACCCTGGAGAAGGCCTCGGCTGGGGTGTGGAAGTCCAGGCACTGTCTTGGGG
>NZ_JAOTJD010000021.1:0-78368 GCF_042714595.1 Phenylobacterium ferrooxidans
AGCGCCAGCAGGCCCAGGGTCCCGATGGCGGCGCGCAGGCGCACCTGGCCCCGGGTCTCGTCGGGACGCGCGGACACCGCGCGATAGAGCCCAAACAGCACCATCAGCAGGGCTGCGACGCCGGCCGCGAGGCCCAGGGACTGGATGCCGATATCGGCGGCGGTGGCGCCGGGCCCGCCCAGGGCGTTGGCGGCGGCGAACGGGGAAGCGGCGTTCAGGCTGGGGTCGGCGGCGTTGTAGGTGGCCAGGGCCACGGCGAAGGCCGCGCCGGAGGCCGCGATCACGCCGCCTCGAAGGCGCGCGGTGGTCGGATGAGTCCAGGCCAGGCCCGCAATGTGCAGCCCCAACTCCAAACCCGTCTTTCGCGCCACCCGCGCCATACACCTACGCTCCCATTCTGGAAGTCTCAGTCTATGGGCGTCAGGTGGTTAAGAGGCGTTTACCTCGGCTGCGACCGATCGCGCTTTCTGTGGACGCCCGGCCCGCAATCGCAATTCCACTTTCCGGCGATCCGCATTAGGACTTTGCGTCATGTGGAGCATGCCGCGCAGCGTCTTGAGAGTTGTGGCCGTGATCATCGGCCTCTGCGCCGTGATCGGCTTTGTCCTCGGCGTGCGCGGGGCGCCGGAGAAGGCGCGGCTGCCGGGCGAGGGCGCGCCCGGCGCGGCCGCCGGCGTCCAGCTTCAGGCCACGGACGCCAAGCCCCTCGACGACACGACCTTGGCCCCACCGCCCCCTGTGGTGGCGAAGGTCGAGGAAGAAAAGAAGCCGGAAGAGAAAAAGCCGGCCGCCGATCCCCTCGACCTCGCCGCCGACCAGGCCCCGCCAGTGGCCGTGGCCACCGTGACGCCGGCCAGGCCCGCGCCGCCGAAGCCGGTTACGCCGCCGGCCGCCGAAGACCGCGTCGGCGACCTGCTGGACGGCATCACGCCGGCCGAAGAGCCGCCGCACTGAACATCAGGCCGTCGGCTTGAACGCTTTCGGCTTCACCCCGTGCGCGGCGAAGTGGGCCAGCATGCGCCACCAGGCGTCTGCGGCGGCCTTGGGATCGTAGGAGGCGCGGTAATCGGCGTGGAAGCCGTGCTGGCTGTCAGGATAGACGATGATTTCGCTGCCCTTCTTCCTGGCCGCCAGCAGCGCCGCGCGCATGGCCTCGACGTCGGCCAGGGGGATGCCCGCGTCCTTGCCCGCATAGAGGCCGATCACCGGGGCCTTCAGCTCGCCCGCCAGCTGGATCGGCCATTGGCGGCCGGGCTCGCCCAGGAAGTCGCCGGGCTTGGGCGCGGCGAGCCGTCCATACCAGGCCGCGCCGGCCTTGAAGTCCTTGCGTCGCTCGCAGGCCAACCAGGTGACCGCCCCACCCCAGCAGAAGCCGGTGATTCCCATCTTGCTCTTGTCGGCGTACTTCTGGGTCTTGAGGAAGGCCACGGTGGCGTCGAGGTCGCCCATCACCTGGCCGTCGCTGGCGGCGGAGACGATACGGCGGATCTCGGCGAAGTCGCTGATCGTCGAGGGGTCTCCGGCGCGGACGAAGAAGTCGGGGGCGATGGCCACGTAGCCCAGCCGGGCCAGCCGGCGGCAGGTGTCACGGATATATTCGTGCACCCCGAACACCTCGCAGACCACGACGACGACGGGGAAGCGGCCCTTGGCGGCCGGCCGGGCGACGAAGGCCGGTATGGCGCGGTCGCTGGCCGCCACCTGCACCGTCTCGGTGATCAGGCCGTCGGCGGGCGTGGTGATGGGCTCGGCGCTGGCCGAAAGCGCATAGACCGCATAGCCGCCGAACACGGCGCCGGCCAATGCGCGGCGCGACAGGTTCAGGTCTTCGGGCTTGGTCCCCTCGGGACGGGTCAGGGTGATCATGAGCGGGCCTCCCAGGCGTTGTTGATCCGATCCTGGGGCGCGGCCCCTAAGGAGTCAAAGGCCCCGCCCGTCTGAGGGTCAGGTTGATCCGCCCGCCGCCGGGGATCAGCCGCGACGAGCCTGCCAGGATACGGTCGACTCCATGGTGGAACAGCCTCGCCTCACCGGCCAGGACGCAGACGTCACCCGAGGTTAGCCGCATGGAGGTCGTCGGATCGTTGCGCCTGAGGCCCCCCAGCCGGAAGACGGCGGTGTCGCCAAGGGAGACCGACAGCACTGGGAACGAGAAGTCCGCCTCGTCCCGGTCCTGGTGCAGGCCCATGCGGGCGTCGCCGCGGTAGAGGTTCACCAGGCAGGCGTCGGGGGGCGTTTGGGGATCAGCCAGTTCGGCCCACAGACCCAGCAGGACCTGGGGGATGGGCGGCCAGGGCCCGCCTGTCTCGGGATGCTCAGACTGGTAGCGATAGCCCCGCGCGTCGGTGAGCCAGCCCAACGGCCCGAGGTTCGTGGTCTCCACGCTCATGGCTTTGCCGCCCCGGGTGATGGGCTTGTAGAAGGGCGCGGCCTGGCTGAGGGCCAGCACCTCGGCCGCCAGGGCCGCCTGGGCCTCAAGGCTGAGCTTGCCGGGCCAGAGCCGAAAGCCGGTGGTCGTCGAAACGGTCATGACCCGCCATATAGGCCCTATGCGTGATCCCGCAGCCATGGCGCCTGGCGCTTTCCGGACCTTGACCGGCGCAGAGCGGGGGCTCGCCCGCGAGATGTTCGGCGCGGCGCTGGATTGCGAGCGGGTTCGGATCTTCGCCATCCCGCTCTGGCCCCGCGCCTTCGTGCCCGGCGGTCGCTTGATTGTCTGGCCGGCGCGACAGGCCTGGACTGACTTCAGCCGGGCGCCGCTGGCGCTGCAGAGCGTCTTCATCCACGAACTGACCCACGTCTGGCAGGCCCAGGCCGGGGTCAATCTGCTGGCCGCCAAGCTGAGAGCCGGGGATGGGCCCGGCGCCTACGCCTACGATCTTTCGAAGACCTGCGATTTCTCAAAGCTCAATATCGAACAGCAGGCCATGGTCGTGCAGCACGCATTCCTGGCCGCGCGCGGCGGCCCCGCGCCTTATGATGGTGAAGCTTATGCAAGGATTTTAGGGACTTGGTCCGCGGCATGCGCCACAAGACCCCGCACACTTTAAGGGCATTCGCCCTTGCGGGCGGGCACGGCCATCCCATATCGCGACTCGACGGCGGTTTCCGCACAGGTTAACCGCCCGAGACCCTGATCGAACCGGGGACGGTGACAAAAGAAGTCGGGTGCTTGGAAACGAGGCCCCTTAGGCGCCGTCCGCCACTAGTGGAGCGAGCAAGAGACTCGAACATGAGCAAGATTATTGGCATCGACCTCGGCACGACGAATTCGTGTGTTGCGATCATGGACGGCAAGACGCCGAAAGTGATCGAGAACGCCGAAGGCGCGCGGACCACGCCTTCCGTGGTGGCCTTCCTGGAAGACGGGGAGCGTCTTGTCGGCCAACCCGCCAAGCGCCAGGCCGTCACCAACCCCACCAACACCGTCTTCGCCGTCAAGCGTCTGATCGGTCGTCACAACGACGATCCGCTGGTGGAAAAAGACAAGAAGATGGTGCCCTACGAGATCGTAAAGGGCCCCAACGGCGACGCCTGGATCCGCGCTCAGGACAAGGACTATTCGCCCCAGCAGATCTCGGCCTTCATCCTGGGCAAGATCAAGGAAGACGCCGAGCGTCACCTGGGCGAGAAGGTCGAGAAGGCGGTCATCACCGTCCCGGCCTATTTCAACGACGCCCAGCGCCAGGCCACCAAGGACGCCGGCCGCATCGCCGGCTTGGAAGTCCTGCGCATCATCAACGAACCGACCGCCGCGGCGCTCGCCTACGGGCTTGAGAAGAACGACGGCAAGAAGATCGTGGTCTATGACCTCGGCGGCGGCACCTTCGACGTGTCGATCCTCGAGATCGGCGACGGCGTCTTCGAGGTGAAGGCCACCAACGGGGACACCTTCCTCGGCGGTGAGGACTTCGACCTGCGGATCGTCGACTACCTGGCCGATGAGTTCAAGAAAGAGACCTCCGTCGACCTCCGGAAGGACAAGCTGGCCCTCCAGCGCCTGAAGGAAGAAGGCGAAAAGGCCAAGAAGGAGCTGTCCACCACGACGCAGTACGAGGTGAACCTGCCCTTCATCTCGATGAACGCCTCGGGTCCGCTGCACCTCAATATCAAGCTGTCGCGCGCCAAGCTGGAAGCCCTCGTCGAGGACCTGATCGCCAAGACGGTCGGCCCCTGCGAGATGGCCCTGAAGGACGCCGGCCTGAAGAAGTCCGACATCGACGAAGTGATCCTGGTCGGCGGCATGACCCGCATGCCCAAGGTCGTGGACACGGTGAAGGAGTTCTTCGGCCGCGAGCCCCACAAGGGCGTGAACCCGGACGAGGTCGTGGCCTTGGGCGCCGCGGTGCAGGCCGGGGTTCTGCAGGGCGACGTCAAGGACGTGCTGCTGCTGGACGTCACGCCGCTGACGCTGGGCATCGAGACCCTGGGCGGGGTGTTCACCCCGCTGATCGAGCGCAACACCACCATTCCCACCAAGCGCTCGCAGACCTTCTCAACCGCCGACGACAACCAGTCGGCCGTGACCATCCGGGTGTTCCAGGGCGAGCGTCCCATGGCGCACGACAACAAGATGCTGGGTCAGTTCGACCTGGTGGGGATTCCCCCGGCGCCGCGCGGCGTGCCGCAGGTCGAGGTGACCTTCGACATCGACGCCAACGGCATCGTCAACGTCTCGGCCCGCGACAAGGCGACCGCCAAGGAGCAGTCGATCCGCATCCAGGCCAATGGCGGGCTGTCGGACGCCGACATCGAAAAGATGGTCCGCGAAGCCGAGAGCAACAAGGCTGACGACGAGAAGCGCAAGGCCCTGGTGGAAGCCAAGAACCAGGCCGAGGCGGTGGTCCATTCCACCGAGAAGGCCATGGCCGAGCACGGCGGCAAGATCGGCGGCCCCGACAAGGAAGCCATCGAGACGGCGCTCGCCGACCTGAAGACTGCTCTGGAGGGTGACGACGCCGAGGGCATCGCCGCCAAGACCCAGACGCTGATCCAGGCTTCCATGAAGCTGGGTGAAGCTATGTACGCCGCCCAGCAGGGCGGTGAAGGTGATCAACCCGACGACGCCTCGGGCGGTGACGACGTTGTCGACGCCGAGTTCGAGGAAGTCAGCGACGACGACACCAAGAAGTCCGCGTGACGTTGCGCCCCATGGCGGTCTCTCGCAGCTTTCGCGAGGGGTCGCCGTGGGGTTTCGCACATTTGCGGGCCAACCCCCCTCTGCGCCCGGCGCGGCTGGCGTAAGCCTTGCAGCCGGGGCAGGGTGTTCCCACCTCAGTTTAAGATCAATTTGAACGCCTGATGATTTGATGCGGGACTATTATGAGATTCTGGGCGTAACCCGCGGCTGCGATGACGCCGCGCTGAAGTCGTCCTTCCGCAAGCTGGCCATGGAGCACCACCCCGACCGCAATGGCGGTTGCGAGGAGGCCGAGGGCCGCTTCAAGGAAATCAACGAAGCCTATTCGGTCCTTTCCGATCCCCAGAAGCGCGCGCGCTACGACCAGTTCGGTCACGCCGGGGTCAACGGCGGCGGCGGCGGTCCGGGCAATGGCCAGTTCCACGACGTCAACGACATCTTCAACGAGGTGTTCGGCGATGTCTTCGGCGACATGTTCGGCGGTCGCCGCCAGCGCGGCGGGCCGGCTCGCGGCCAGGACCTGCGCTATGATCTCGAGATCACCCTGGAGCAGGCCTATGCCGGCTCGGAGGTGGAGATCGTGGTCCCCGCCTCCATCCAGTGCGAGACCTGCGATGGGTCGGGCGCCAAGCCCGGCACCAGTCCCACGGTCTGCGGCTCCTGCGGCGGGGCCGGCCGGGTTCGCGCCAGCCAGGGCTTCTTCTCGGTCGAGCGCGCCTGCCCCCGCTGCGGCGGCTCGGGCCAGATCATTGTCGATCCCTGCGTCGAATGCCGGGGCCACGGGCAGCTTCGCAAGGAACGCACCCTCCAGGTCCGCATCCCGGCCGGCGTCGATGACGGCGCCCGCATCCGGCTCGCCGGCGAAGGCGACGCCGGGGCGAGGGGCGGCCCGCGCGGCGACCTCTACATCTTCCTGTCGGTGAAGCCGCACGAACTGTTCGACCGTGACGGCCTGGACCTGCTCTGCACCGTGCCGGTGCCAATGACGGTGGCGGCTCTGGGCGGCGACATCGAGGCCCCCTGCCTGATGGGCGGCGAGAACTGCGACGGCAATTGCAGGATCGAGGTCAAGGTGCCGGAAGGCTCTCAGACGGGCCGCACCGTGCGCCTCAAGGGTCGCGGCATGCCCTCCCTGCGGTCGCGCGAACGCGGCGATCTCATCGTCGAGCTGTTCGTGGAGACCCCGACCCGCCTCAGCGCCCGTCAAAAGGAACTGATGCGCGAACTGTCGGATCTCTGCGGCGAACAGCAGCATCCCAAGTCGGCCAGCTTCATTGGCAAGGCCAAGCGCTTCTGGGAAGAAGTGACGGGGGTCTAGGCGCGCCCGTCATACCGGGTCGTTGAAAAATCCGGGAAACAATCCTGCGTCAGACGGCTAAGCTGAGAGCCAATCGCGCGCGAGCGCGTACGACGGGAGGATACCATGAGCCTGAAGACCCTGATCCTGGGCGCGACCGCGATGGCCGCCCTGGCCCTGCCGGCCGCCGCCGCCGCTCCCGCCGACAACTCCAAGAGTCTGGTTCCCGGCTATCCGGACGTGGTGGGGGAATATATCCAGATTCCCGGCTATCCGGCGGCGGGCACGCCCAAGGCCCTGAACACCGCCAGCTTCCTGCGCCTGCGCGCCGCCGCCGACGGTGAGACCCCCAAACCCGCCAATGCGGTGATCGTCGGCCTCCCGGGCTTCTCCTCGACCCCCGCGCACTGGCTCTACCTGGCCAGTCAGCTGGTCCATAAGGCGCAGGGTCAGACCTGCGACGGGGCGCCGTGCCGGATCGAGGTCTGGGTGCTGCAGCGCCGCGGCGCCAACCTCGCCGACACCACCGGCCTGACCGCCGCCCGGGCCAGGAAAGATCCCAAGCTCGCCCTGGACTACTATCTGGGCGCCGCCGCCCTGCAGCCTTCGGCCCTGCCCGGCGCGCCGCTGAAGGTGGATGTGCCCCCCGCCGGCTCCCCGCCGCCGGCCTGGAAACCGCTCAGCCAGACCGATGTCGCCTTCATGGCAGACTGGGACTTCCAGGCCTATGCCGGGGACATCGACGCCATGATCGGCCTGATCAAGCAGAAGACGGGGAACCGCAACGTCTTCCTGGCCGGCCACAGCCAGGGCGGCGGCTTCGTCGCCAACTACGCCGCGCGCCTCCAGGCCGACGGCAAGCGCGGGGTCGACAAGCTGTCAGGCCTGATCTTCCTGGACGGCGGGCCCTCGGCCGGGACGGAGGCCGCCCCCACCGAGGCCCACCTCAACGCCTATTTCGCCAAGGTCGCCGCGCTGCGCGCCGGCAAGGACCGGGTCTATACCGACGCTTCGGGCATGCTCGGCGCCATCGCCGGGCCCGAGGCCGCGGCAAGTCAGTCGGTGACCGGCGTCTATTACGCCTTCGTCGATCCGGCGCAGGAGTCGATCTTCCCTCTGCGCACCGCGGCCATGACCGCCAATCCGGGGGACGCCTTCCTGCGCGCGATCCGCCTGACCTGGCTCGCCCGCGCCGGCGCCAGCTTCGACACCGATCCGGTCCCCGGGGGCGGGGTGCAGATGCCGGTGCTGCAGTTCCTCGGCGAAGGCCTGGGATATCTCGACTTCAAGCCGGTCCCCGGAACCGAGGACCAGTGCGACAAGACCCCGCCCGCGCCGATGCTGGGCCCGCCGCGTCCCGGCATGGCGGCCGCCAAGTGCGTGCCGGCCCCGGCCCAGATCGATCCGGCCAAGGTCTATGGCTGGGTCGAGGGCGGCGGAAACGGCCAGTCGCCCCTGGACGCCGGCAAGGCCAGGCTCTGGATGGACAGCCAGGCCTATGCCCCGGCCCGCTCCAACATCAAGCCGGTCGAGGTGACCTTCGCTGAGAGCGGCGTGCGCACCATCGATGCTTCCGACATGATCGCGTCCAACTGGTATCCCTCCGAGCGCTGGGATTTCGACGCCGGCTTCGTAGGCCGCTACAAGACCCTCAAGCTCGACCGCGACGGGGTGAAGCTGGACATCGACAAGTCCGCGATCGCCGCCATCCCCGTCTATGTGGCCCGCCAGAGCCCGGCCCCGGCCGCCAACAACCCGTTCCCCGGCGTGACCGACTACACCGAGGTCAACAAGACCGGGACCTACCAGACCGACGCCGCCAAGGCGGTGACCCCCTTTGATCCCGCGATCAACGCCAAGCTCTATTTCCACACCGACTTCGTCTCGGTGGACGACTCGACGCCCGACAAGGGCCGGCCGGGCGACCCGGGCAATTCAGCGGTGGCCAACACCCTGATCAACTGGGTGCTGAAGCGGTCAAAGGGCGCGGCGGCCACGCCCACCCCCAAGGCCCTTGGGGTTGTCGCCCGCTACTGACGGTCTGCCGCGCCCTTTAGGTGAGGGCGCGGATATCCGCCCACCGGTAGCTGACCTCGTACAGGAGCCCGCCTGGCCCAGGCTCCTTGCGCGGCGCTTCGGCCTGCCCGCCTAGGTGCTCATAGAAGCCGCGCGCCGGGATGTTGTCGCGCAGGACCGAGATCATCAGGGACTTCGCGCCCTGGTCGGCGAACACGCGGGCCGCCGCCGTCAGCAGGCGCCGGCCCAGGTCGTAGCCCTGGCTCCGGCGCAGGACATAGAGGGTGGTGACCTCCGCCTCGCCCGCCAGGCGCGTGCGCGACGGGCCGCCGGCGGCGTAGCCGACGACGCCGTCCCGGTCGGCGGCGGCGAGCGTAATCTCATGCTCGGCCGGGGTGACCAGGGACTTGGAGAACCGCCGGGCGTTCACCGGCACGCTCATGCGGTCCAGGAAGCTGTCGGGCAGCAGGCCGCGATAGGTCTCGCGCCAGCAGGTCACGTGCACCTGGGCCAGGGCCAGCGCATCCTCGGGGCCGGCGGGGAAGATGACGTGCATGGGGAAACCTCCCGGACTTAACCACAGCTTGGGCCTCGCGGAGCTTTGTTCAAGGGGACCGTGGGGATGACGCGGGCGCCGGGCGCCGTTAACCTCTGGCTCAAGCATGAACGCCCAGATCCCCACACCGCCTGACGCGGCCGCCGGCGCCACCCCGGTGATGGCCCAGTATTTCGAGGCCAAGGCCCGCCAGCCGGACGCCCTGGTGTTCTTCCGCATGGGCGACTTCTACGAGCTGTTCTTCGAGGACGCCGAGAAGGCCGCCGCCGCCCTGGGCATCACCCTGACGGCGCGGGGCAATCACGGCGGCGCGCCGATCCCCATGTGCGGGGTGCCGGTCCATGCCGCCGAGGCCTATCTCGCCAAGCTGATCCGAGCGGGGTTCAAGGTCGCCGTCTGCGAGCAGATGGAAGACCCCGCAGAGGCCCGCAAGCGCGGCTCGAAATCCATCGTCCGACGCGATGTGGTGCGGGTGGTGACGCCGGGCACGCTCACCGAAGACGGCCTGCTGGACGCCCGCGGCGCCAACCGCCTGGCCGCTGTGGCGGTGCGGGCCGGGGCCGCCGCCGTGGCCAGCGTCGAGCTCTCCACCGGAGAGGTGGAATGCTGGGCCGTGGCCCGCGAGAACCTGGCTTCCGCGCTCGCCGCCCTTGGTCCCTCCGAAATCCTGGTGCCCGACCGCCTGTTCGCCGACGAGGGGATGAACACCGCCCTGCGCAGCGCCGGCGGGGTGGTGCAGCCCATGCCCTCGGCCCTGGCCGAGCCGGCTGCCTCGGAGGCCCGACTTAAGCGGCTCTATGGCGTCGACACCCTGGATGGGTTCGGGACCCTGTCGGGCGCGGAGATTTCGGCCCTGGGCCTGATCGCCGCCCACCTGGAGACCACCCAGGCCGGACGCCTGCCCGCGCTCACCGCTCCGCGAAGGGCCGGCGAGGCCGATGTGATGGCCATCGATCCGGCCACCCGCACCAGCCTGGAGATCGAGAAGAGCCTCTCGGGCTCCCGCGAGGGCTCCCTGCTGGGCGCCATCGACCGCACCATCACCGCGCCGGGCGCCCGGATGCTGGCCGCGCGGCTGGCCCGCCCCCTGCTGGACCCCGCCGCCATCGAAGTCAGGCTCGACGCCGTCGGCTGGTTCGTGGAGCGGCGGCCGTTGCGTCAGAAGCTTCGCGAGGAACTGAAGGGCCTGGGCGACATGGCCCGCGCGCTCTCACGCCTGGCGCTCGGTCGAGGCGGCCCCCGCGACCTGGGCTGCCTGCGCGACGGCCTGGCGCGCGGCGAGGCCATCGCCGGACTGTTCGCCGGGGCGCCGGCTCCGCTGGACCCGCCGCCGCCTTCCGAGGTCGAGAGCGCGCTGGCCGTCCTGCATGCCTATGATCACTACGAACTGGGCGCCTTCCGCCAGATGCTGGCCGAAGGTCTTGGGAACGACCTGCCAGCCCAGGCCCGCGATGGCGGCTTCGTGGCGCCGGGCGTCCGTCCCGAACTCGACCAGGCTCGCGCCCTGCGTGACGACAGCCGCCGGGTGATCCTGCAGCTGGAGGCCCAGCTGTTGGCCGATAGCGGCGTGGCCCTGAAGATCCGCCACAACGCGGTGCTGGGCTATTTCGTCGAGTGCACGGCCAAGGCCGCCGAGCCCCTGATGGCGCCGCCGCTCAACGCCACCTTCATTCATCGCCAGACCCTGGCCAACCAGGTGCGCTTCACCACGGTGGAACTGGCCGAACTGGACGCCAGGATCGCCCAGGCCGCCGAGCGGGCCCTGGCCATCGAGGTGGCCACCTTCGAGGCCTGGCGGGAGGCCGCCATCGGCGTGGCCGCCGCCATCCAGGCCGCCGCCGAGGGCGCCGCGCGCCTGGACGTGGCCGCCGGCCTCGCGGAGTGGGCCGACGACGTGGGCGGCACGCGGCCGATCCTCGACCGCTCGACCGCCTTCGAGGCCGAGGCGGCCCGCCACCCGGTGGTCGAGGCCGCGGTCAAGCGTACTGGCCAGCCCTTCACCCCCAATGACTGCCGTCTGGATGGGGCCGGCGCGGTGGGTCCGCGCCTGGCCCTGGTGACCGGGCCGAACATGGCCGGCAAGTCGACCTTCCTGCGCCAGAACGCGCTCCTGGCCGTGCTTGCCCAGGCTGGATGCTATGTGCCGGCCAAGCGCCTGCGCCTCGGGGTGGTGGACCGGCTGTTCAGCCGCGTGGGCGCCGGCGATGACCTGGCCCGGGGCCGCTCGACCTTCATGGCCGAGATGGTCGAGACCGCCGCCATTCTCACCCAGGCCACGCCCCACTCCCTGGTGATCCTCGACGAGATCGGCCGGGGCACGGCCACCTATGACGGCCTGGCCATCGCCTGGGCCTGCGCCGAGGCCCTGCACGAGACCAATCGCTGCCGGGGCCTGTTCGCCACCCACTATCACGAACTGGCGGTGCTGGAGGGCAGGCTCGCCCATGTCGCCAACCTGTCGCTGAAGGCCAAGGAGTGGAACGGCGACCTGATCTTCCTCCACGAGGCCGGCCCCGGTCCCGCCGATCGCTCCTATGGGGTGCAGGTGGCCAAGCTGGCGGGCGTTCCCGCCCCGGTGGTGATCCGCGCCCGCGAGGTGCTGGAGCGGCTGGAGCGCGAGACCGGCGCCCCGGCCCACCTCGACGACCTGCCGCTGTTCGCCGCCACCGCGCCCGGTGTCGCGGAACGGTCGGGCCCGAGCCCGGTTGATATCGCAGTCGCCGACCTCGACCCCGACAGCATGAGCCCGCGAGAGGCCATGGCGGCGCTTTACCGGCTGAAGGGCCTGCTCTGATCCACGCCGGGAAGAAAATTGTGCGTCGCAAAATCTTAAGCATCGCACTGCACAATATTTTAAGCTCGAGCGTACAAAAACACCTCCGACGAGCGCGGACCTCTCCTCCCCATTTCCCCGCGCCGCTGGAGATTTAGATCATGATCCGCACCGCCCTCATCGCCGCCGTGGTCGCCTTCGCCGCCTCCTCGGCCAGCGCCTCCGAAGTCCGCGTCTCCCTGGTGGGCAAGTCCGCCGAACAGATCAACGCCGACATCCTCGACGCCGCGCGCACCGTCTGCGCCAAGGACGTCGCCGGCGAGACCATGATCCTCGGCGCCTACGGCCGTTGCGTGAAGGCCACCGTGCAGGTCACCCAGCAAAAGCTCGCCGCGCTCTAAAGACAGCCGCGTCAGCTGGACGATCGAAAGGCCGGGGCCCCAGGGCGCCGGCCTTTTTCTTTGATCTGCGCCACAGTGCGGGCTTCGCGCCCGTGGCGGCGCGGCCCTATATGACGGGAACCGATTTTCCTTAGGTTTCCCATGCCGCCACGCCTGCGTCCCACGCGCCTGGAATATGTCGTCGACGGAATCCGGCTGCGCGCCCAGCTGTCGGCGGCGGCCCTGGACGCCGCCGGCGACGAGGCCGAGCAGCGCCGCCGCGCCCTGGATATCCTCAAGCAGGCCCTGTTCCGGGGCCGGATGATCGCCAAGGAGCGTCTCGAGAACGGCGCCGGCGGCATCGAGACCGCCCGGCTCTTGTCGGGTGTGACGGACGAGGTCGTCACCGCCCTGTACGACTTCACCACGGTCCACGTGTTCCGGGCGCGCAATCCCACCGAGGGGGAGCGCCTGGCCCTGATGGCCGTCGGCGGCTACGGGCGCGGCACGCTCGCGCCCTTCTCCGACCTCGATCTGCTGTTCCTGCGCCCCTACAAGCAGACCGCCCACGCCGAGAGCGTCATCGAGTACATGCTCTATGCGCTGTGGGACCTGGGCTTCAAGGTCGGCCACGCCTCGCGCACGATCGAAGAATGCATCCGGCTCTCCAAGGAAGACTTCACGATCCGCACCTCGATCCTGGAGGCCAGGCGGCTGACCGGCGATGAGAAGCTGGCCGAGGAGCTGACCCGGAGGTTCGCCGCCGAGGTGGTGAAGGGTTCGGGCGCCCAGTTCGTCGCCGCCAAGCTGAAGGAGCGCGACGAGCGCCACGCCCGGGCCGGCGCCAGCCGCTACCTGGTGGAGCCCAACGTCAAGGAGGGCAAGGGCGCCCTGCGCGACCTCAACACCCTGTTCTGGATCGCCCAGTACCTGAACCCCTCGGCCCAGGCCCGGATGGACGGCATCGTCCACCTGGAGATGTTCGAGCGCCGGGAGGTGGCGGCCTTCCTGCGCGCCTTCGACTTCCTGTGGGCTGTGCGCAGCCACCTGCACTTCGCCACCGGCCGTCCCGAGGAGCGCCTGACCTTTGACCTGCAGCCGGAGATCGCCCGGCGCATGGGCTATGGCGACCGGGGCGACGCGCCGGCCGTCGAGCGCTTCATGCGGCGCTACTTCCTGATCGCCAAGGAGGTGGGCGCCCTCACCCGGGTCTTCGCCGCCAAGCTGGAGTCCGAGCGGGTCAAGCAACAGCCCAAGGGCATCTCCCGCCTGCTGCCGGGCCGGGGCAAGCCGCGCAAGACCTTGCTGGACGCCGGCTTCCACGAGGAGGGCGGGCGGCTCAACATCGACACGCCGGAGATCTTCCAGGCCGACCCCATCAACCTGCTGCGCCTGTTCCGCACCGCCGACCGGCGCGACCTGGACCTGCACCCCGACGCCTTCACCGCGGCGACCCGCTCCCTGCCCCTGATCACGTCGAAGACCCGGCGCGATCCGCGCGCCGCCAAGGTGTTCCTGGACATCCTGGCCCGGGGCCGCGACCCGCAGCGGACGCTGACCCTGATGAACGAGGCCGGGGTCCTGGGCCGCTTCCTGCCGGAGTTCGGCCGGGTCGTCGCCCAGATGCAGTTCAACATGTACCACTCCTACACGGTGGACGAGCACACCCTGCGGGCGGTGGGGGTCATCGCCGAGATCAAGGCCGGGCGGTTCGCCGAGGACCACCCGCTGTCCACCGCTGTCATGCCGCTGATCGACGACCCGGAGGCCCTGTTCCTGGCCATGCTGCTGCACGACACCGGCAAGGGCGGGGCGGGCGGCCAGGAAAAAGCCGGGGCCCGCGCCGCGCGCCAGGCCTGCGAGCGCCTGGGCCAGGACCGCAAGCGTATCGAACTGGTCGCCTGGCTGGTGGAGCACCACCTGGTGATGAGCGACTACGCCCAGAAGCGCGACGTCTCCGATCCCCGCACGGTGGTGGACTTCGCCCGCATCGTGGAGACGCCGGAACGCCTGCGTCTGCTGCTGGTGCTGACGGTCGCCGACATCCGCGCCGTGGGCCCCGGCGTCTGGAACGGCTGGAAGGGGCAGCTGCTGCGCGAGCTCTACGCCGCCACCGAGGCCGTGTTCCGCGGCGGCCGGGGCTCGGACGCGGCGGCCGCCGTGCGCCGCTACCACGAGAACGCCGCCTATGACGCCCGCATGCGGCTGGTGGCGGTCGATCCCGCCGCCACCGCCTGGGCCCAGGCCATGGAGGACGCCTATTTCACCTCCTTCGCCGAGAGCGAGGTCCTGGGCCATGCCGCCCTCGCCCGCCGCGCGGAGACGAGCGGCGCCGCGGCCGAGGGCCATATCCGCCCAGGGCTCAACGCCTCCGAGGTGGTCGTCGCCGCCCCCGACCGCCCCCGCCTGTTCGTGGACCTGGCCCAGGCCGTCACCGCCGCCGGGGCCAATGTGATGGGCGCGCGGGTCTTCACCTCCCGCCAGGGCCAGGCGCTGGACGTCTTCTATGTGCAGGACATCACCGGGGAGGCCTATGGAAGCGACAATCCCAAGGCCCTGACCCGCCTGGCCGACGCCCTGGAGGCCGCCGCCCGCGGCGAGCCCCTGAAGACCGAGGCCAAGCGGCTGTCGGACCTCGGCCGCGCCGCGGCCTTCTCCATCATTCCCACGGTGATGCTGGACAACGACGCTTCGGAGGTCTCGACGGTGGTGGAGGCCTCGGGCCGCGACCGTCCGGGCCTGTTGGAGGCCCTGGCCCAATCCATCTCGGAAGCCGGCCTTTCCATCCTCTCGGCCCATATCGACGGCTATGGCGAGCGCGCCGTGGACGCCTTCTATGTGGTGGACGCGCAGGGCAAGAAGCTCACCGACCCCAAGGCCATGACCAGCCTGAAGGCGCGCCTCATGCTCGCCCTCGACGAGGCGGAGGCCTCGGCCTCGTCGAAGTCTCGCGGCAACCTGCAGCGGGCCCGGGCCAGCGTGGCGCGCTGATCGCTTGACGATGCCGCTGGCCCTGCGCACAGAGCGAGCGTGACCGAACCCGCCCCGCCCTCGACGCCCGTCCCCGCCAAGCCCGGCGGGATGATCCGTTCGTCGATGATCTTCTCGGCCCTGACCCTGGTCAGCCGGTTCATGGGCCTGGCCCGCGACCTGGTGATCACGGCGCGCCTGGGGGGCAGCAGCAACATCGCCGCCGACGCCTATTTCACGGCGCTCGCCTTCCCCAACCTGTTCCGCCGCATCTTCGCCGAGGGCGCCTTCGCCGCGGCCTTCGTGCCGGACTATTCGCGCCGCCTGGCCAGCGACGGCAAGGAAGCCGCCGACGCCTTCGCCGCCGACAGCCTGGCCACCCTGGCGGCCGCCACCGTGGTGGTGACCGTCCTCTGCCAACTGGCCATGCCCTGGCTGATGATGGCCTACAGCCCCGGCTATATGAGCGACCCCGCCAAGTTCAAGCTGGCGGTGCTGCTGACCCAGATCACCATGCCCTACCTGGTGTGCGTCTCGATCGCCTCGCTGTTCGCGGGCATCCTGACGGCGCGGGGCCGGTTCGTGATCTACGGCCTCTATCCCACCATCCTGAACCTGGTGATGCTGCTGGCGGTGCTGCCGCAGAAGGACCCCACCCGCGCGGCCTTCGCGGCCTCCATCGCGGTGCTGGTGGCAGGCGTCGGCCAGGCCGCCATCTGCTGGTGGGGCGCCCACCACACCGGCGCCCGGGTGCGCCTGAAGGCCCTGCGGTTCACGCCCGAGATCAAGGCGCTGGCCAAGCGCGCGGTGCCGGGCGTGATCGCGTCGAGCGCCGTGCAGATCAACCTGTTCATCTCGGCGATCCTGGCCTCCCAGGTGGCCGGCATGCGAGTCTGGCTGAATGTCGCCGAGCGGTTCTATCAACTGCCGCTGAGCCTGGTGGGGGTCGCCATCGGGGTGGCCCTGCTGCCGCGCCTGTCCACCGCCTTCCAGCTGAAGGATCACGAGGACACCCAGGGGGCGATGGACCAGGCCATCGTCTTCGCCCTGGCGCTAAGCCTGCCCGCCGCCGCGGCCCTGATGGCCATGCCGGTCTATCTCACCGACGGCCTGTTCGCCCGCGGCGAGTTCACCTTCGCCGACGCGGCCTCCTCCGGCGCCCTGCTGTTCCACTACGGCTGGGGTCTTCCGGCCTTCATCCTGATCAAGATCCTGCAGCCGGCATTCTTCGCCCGCGGCGACACCAAGACGCCGATGCGGTTCTCGCTGATCTCGGTGGGGGTCAATATCGTGCTGGGGGTGGCGTTATTCTACACCATCGGCTTCCCCGGCATCGCCATCTCCACGTCCATCGCCTCCTGGGGAACCGTGGCCCAGATGGCGCTCCTGCTCTGGCGCGAGAGGATCTACCGGCCCTCGGCCAGGGCGACCGGAAAGATCCTCCGGGTCGCCGCCGCGAGCGCCGTGCTCGGCGTGCTGCTGGCGCTCGCCACCCATTTCCGCGCCGCGATCGAGGCGCCCCTGGCGCAGGTGGGGGGCGCCAAGGAGATCACCGTCCTGGCGGTCTGCCTGGTGGGGGGCCTGCTCTATCCGCTGCTGCTGTTCGCCTTCGGCGGCGTCACCCCGGCCGAGGTGCGCGGGGCGTTCAAGCGGCGCAAGGGTGACGTGGCCGTCTCCGTCCCCGACCTCTGACGGACTTGCCTGAAAGCTCCGCGCGGACTATTCGCATCGGCCATGGCTTGTCCGGACGTATTCACCTGGCGATGGCGCAGCGCCTGATCCCGCTTCCGCGGCGCGTCGAGACGCGCCCCCACGCCCTCTGTTTCAAAGCCTGATCCCATGACCGAACAAGCTCCCGCCGCCTATGTCGGCTCCCGACGCGTGCTCTCCGGCGTCCAGCCCACGGGCGCCCTGCACCTGGGCAACTATCTCGGCGCCCTGGTGAAGTTCACCCGCCTGCAGAACGAGATGGAGACCTTCATCTTCGTGGCCGACATGCACGCCATCACGGTGTGGCAGGACCCGAAGCTGCTGACCTCCCAGGTCCGCGAGATCGCCGCGGCCTATCTCGCCTCAGGCCTGGATCCCGCCAAGGCCACCATCTTCCCGCAGTCGGCGGTGCCCGAACACGCCCAGCTGGCCTGGGTGTTCAACTGCGTGGCTCGTCTCGGCTGGCTCGACCGCATGACCCAGTTCAAGGACAAGGCCGGCAAGCACAAGGAGCGCGAGAGCGTCGGGCTCTACACCTATCCGGTGCTCCAGGCCGCCGACATCCTGGTCTACAAGGCCACCCACGTGCCGGTCGGCGAGGATCAGCGCCAGCACCTGGAGCTGACCCGCGACATCGCCGCCAAGTTCAACCACGACTTCGATGTCCCGGGCTTCTTCCCCCTGCCCGAGGCCCTGACCGAGGGGCCTGGCGCGCGGATCATGTCGCTGCGCGACGGCTCGGCGAAGATGAGCAAGTCCGACCCGTCGGACAATTCGCGGCTCAACCTGATGGATGACGCCGACGCCATCTCGCAGAAGATCCGCAAGGCCCGCACCGATCCCGATCCCCTGCCCGAGACCCTGGAGGAGCTGAAGGACCGGCCCGAGGCCCTCAACCTGATCGGCATCTATGCGGCGTTGTCGGAACGCACCGCCGCCGACGTGCTCGCCGAGTTCACCGGCCAGGGCTTTGGCCAGTCCTTCAAGCCGATGCTGGCCGACCTGGCGGTGGCCAGGTTCGGCGCCATCAGCGGGGAGATGCGCCGCCTGATGAGTCAGCCCGACGAGATCGATCGCATCCTGGCGGCGGGCGCCGAAAAGGCCCGCGAGGCGGCGGCCCCGACCCTGGCCGAGGTGAAGAAGATCGTCGGCTTCTGGGGCAGTTAAACCCCAGCCACGCAGGTGGCTTGCATCCCGCCCGGGAGCAAGCCACCGTCGGTCCATGAGCCAACGCAAGTTCCTGGTGATCGCTGACGACAGCGCGGAGTTCCGTGTCGCGCTGAAGTTCGCCTGCCGCCGCGCCCGTTCCACCGGTGGCCACGTCGCCCTGCTGCGGGTGATCGAACCGGCTGTCTTCGAGCACTGGTCGGGCGTGCGCGAAGAGATCGAGCGCCAGGCCCGCGAGGAGGCTGAGGCCATCCTGCAGAAGATGGCCGAGTTCGTCATCGCCGAGACCGGCATGGCGCCTGAGTTCATCATCGAGCACGCCGACAACACCCGCGCGGCCCTGCGCCGGGTGATCAGCGAGGACGCCGACATCAAGATCCTGGTCCTGGCGGCCGCCGTGGAGGGCCGGGGCCCCGGTCCCCTGGTGGCCTCGATCGCCAAGGAGGGCGTCAAGTGGGGCGCGCGCAAGGTCCCGGTGACCATCGTGCCGGGCGATCTGACCGATGACGAGATCGCCGATCTGGCCTAGATCGCGGGACGAAGAGGTTTCCATGGACCGCAAACTGGCGCTGATCACCGGGGCCTCGGCCGGGATCGGGGCGGCCTTCGCCCGGATCTACGCCAGCCACGGCTATGACGTGGCGCTCACCGCGCGGCGCGCTGAGCGGCTGGACCGCTTGGCCGAGGACATCGGCCTGCGCCATGGTGTCGAGACCCTCACGGTCGCCGCCGACCTGGCCGATCCCGCCGCGCCCGGCGCCATCCTGGACCATCTCACCGCCCACGGCCGGGTGGTGGACGCGCTGGTCAACAACGCCGGCTACGGCCAGCCCGGGACCTATGCCGACACCACCTGGGAGCAGCAGGCCGCGGTCCTGCAGGTGATGCTGACGGCGCCCAGCGAGCTGGCGCACCGGGTGTTGCCGGGCATGGTGGACCGCCGGTTCGGGCGCATCGTCAACGTGGCCTCGCTCGCGGGCCTGATCCCCGGCTCGGCCGGCCACACCCTCTACGGCGCCACCAAGAGCTACCTGGTGAAGTTCTCCCAGAGCCTGCACCTGGAGAACCTGGCCACGGGGGTGCACGTCAGCGCCCTGTGCCCCGGTTTCACCTATTCCGAATTCCACGACGCCAATGGCACGCGGGAAAAGATCAGCGCCTCCACCCCGTCCTGGCTGTGGCTGGGCGCCGACGAGGTGGCCGCCGCGGGCTATGAGGCGGCGGAGGCCAACCGCGCCGTCACTGTTCCGGGGGCTCCGAACAAGGCGATCGCCGGCCTGGTGAAGCTGATTCCCGACGAATGGGCCCTGGCCCTGATGGCCGCCCAGGGGCCGCGCTTCCGCAACATCTAGTGGGCGTAGGGGGCCGCGGCCTTGCGCAGGATGACGTCGTGGGTCGAGTCGGCGATCCCGATCATCACGAACTGAACCGCCAGCGCGCAGAGGATCAGCCCCAGCACCCGCACCACGATGGTCAGGCCGATCTTGCCCAGCATCCGGGTGATCAGCGGGCTCGCCCAGAAGGCCAGCATGGTGGAGAGCGCCGTGGCCGCGATGACCCCCACACCGACGGCGGCGCCGGCCAGACCGAAGCGTTTGGCCTCGCTGGCGTAGATGATCACCGTCGAGATGGCGCCTGGCCCGATCAGCAGGGGCATGGCGAAGGGCACGATCATGCGCTCGAAGCGCTTGCGGGCGTGGGCGCGGCCTTCGCCGATGTTGGCCTCGTCCTCCGGGTCGATGCCGGTGGCCATGTGGCCGCGCACCATGTCCAGGCCCAGCAGGAACAGGATGATCCCGCCGGCCATGCGGAAGGCCGGCAGGGAGATGCCGAAGAAGGCCAGCAGGGACAGGCCCGAGAAGTAGAAGAAGGTCAGGAAGAACAGGATGAAGAAGGCGATATAGACCGCGATCAGCCGCGCATCCTTGCTCTTCACCCCCACCGTGGCCGCGGCGAACAGCGGCACCGTGCCGATCGGATCGATCAGGGCGAAAAGGGCGACGAAGAAGTTGACCGCGAAGTCTGCCGGGCTCATTGCAGCGTCTTAGCCCAATTCGTTTCCCGCGCCGACCTCCGTGAGAGGTCCCCTGCGCCTGCCCGGAGCTAAGCCATGTCCGAGACCCTGGTCAAAGCCGATCCCCGCCTGATCATCCCCCTGGACCTGCCCACCGTGGCCGAGGCCCGCGCCATCGTGAGCGCCCTGTCCGACACGGTAAGTTTCTACAAGGTGGGGCTGGAACTGTTCGCCACGGGCGGCGGCATGGACCTGGCGCGTGACCTGAAGGCGGCGGGCAAGCAGGTGTTCCTGGACTGGAAGCTGCACGACATCGGCACCACCGTGCAGCGGTCCACGGCGGTCCTGGCCGACTCCGGCTGCGATTTTCTCACCGTCCACGGCGAACCCCAGGTGATGGAGGCCGCCGTGCGCGGCAAGGGCCGCTCCAGCCTCAAGGTCCTGGCCGTGACGGTGCTCACCAGCCTGTCGGACGCCGACCTCATCGAGATGGGCTTCTCCGAGACGGCGCGGTCCCTGGTGGAGCGCCGCATCCATCAGGCGGTGGCCGCCGGCTGCGACGGCGTGGTGGCCAGCCCGCACGAGGCGGCCCTGGCGCGCGCCATCGGCGGCAAGGACTTCCTGGTGGTGACGCCGGGCGTTCGCCCCGACTGGTCAGCGAAGAATGACCAGGCCCGCGCGGCCACCCCGGCCGACGCCCTGAAGGCCGGCGCCTCGCATCTGGTGGTCGGCCGGCCCATCACCGCGGCCAACGATCCCCGCGAGGCCGCGATGCGCGTCGCCGCCGAGATGGCGGGGGTCTAGCGCCTACTTGTGCCCGCCGCCCTTGTGGCCGCCGCCGCCGCAGGTCTTGCATCCGCCGCCGCCCTTATGGCCACCGCCACCGCGGCCGATATTGATGCTGACATGGCTGCTGGAGCTGGCCGAGGCTGGGGCCCGCGCGCGGGCGCTCGCGCCCGCGCCGGCTCCCGCGAACCCGCCGCCGGCCACATAGCCGCCACCGCCGCCGCCGCCATACCCGCCCTCGGGATAGGGGCCGACACCGTAGTCATAGCTGAAGGCGTCGCTCAGGATCAGTTCGCCGCACTGGCGGCACTCGCCGCAACGCTGCGCCCGACAGGGGGGCGGACCCCGGTCGTCGTAGCGCTCGTCATAGCCGTAAGCCTCGTAGCCGCCGCCGGTCCGGGCGCCGCATCCGCCGCCGCAGCTGGGATATCCGTAGTGCTGAGCAACGTCGCCATAGGTGCGCAGGCTGTAGCCGCCGCTGCTCTGGCGGTCGTCGTAGCCGCGGCCTTGACCACAGGGGCCAGGACAACCGGCCATGGCCGCGCTGGCGGTGAAGGCCAGGGCCAGGCCCAACATCGTCCGCATTAACCAGGACATCACGCTCTCCGCCACACGGCTTCGACGGAAACCTAGGCGGCATAAGCGGTTGCGGCGACACCTCACCCCTCAGGCGCGAAAGCCGCCGCGCGAAGGGTTAACAGGCCGGACCGTCAGAAATCGACGGCGATGCCCTTGCGCTCCCAATCGCCGAACCGCGTGGGCTCGAGGCCGGCGGGACCGCCATTCTCGGCGGCCAGTTGCGCCTCCTGCTCGGCGGCATGGCGGCTGGCGGCTTCTTCCAGGGCGCGGCGGGCGGCGGGCGTCAGGGGCTTGCCGGGGGCGGCGTTGGGGGGACCGGTGTCTTCCATGCCGCGATTTTACGCCTGCGCGGTCCCCAGCGCCAGTTCGGCGCAAGCGTTGCCATGGCGGACAACCCATTTTAGGGAGGCATATCGGCGTTTGGCGGGTTGTCCCCGTCGGGCGCGCAACATTCGGGGGAGTGTTTCATGTCCAAGATTTCCGTCGCCTTCTTCGCCGCCGCCGTCCTCTACGCCCTCATCGGCATGTGCCTGGGCATCTTCATGGGGACGTCGGGGGACCACAGCCTGTCGCCCGTCCACGCCCACATCAACCTGCTGGGCTGGGCGACGCTGGCCCTTATGGGGGCCTTCTACGGCCTGGCCGGCCGCCAGACGCCGACCCGCTTAGCCTGGACCAATTTCGGAGTCTCCAACCTGGGAAACCTGATCAGCCTGCCGCTGCTGGCCTTGCTGC
This sequence comes from Phenylobacterium ferrooxidans, assembly GCF_042714595.1. Taxonomy (NCBI): domain Bacteria; kingdom Pseudomonadati; phylum Pseudomonadota; class Alphaproteobacteria; order Caulobacterales; family Caulobacteraceae; genus Phenylobacterium; species Phenylobacterium ferrooxidans. The sequence goes on from NZ_JAOTJD010000021.1 coordinate 22,124, forward strand.
TGCAGGGGAACACCAGTGTCGTTCCGATCATGGCCGCGGGGGAAATCCTGCTGGTCCTGGGCATGGTGATCTTCGGCGTCGCCGTCCTCACCGTCGGCGGCAAGCCCACCCGGGTCTAGGGCGCCACGCGCGTCGGGGCTTGCCTAGGGGCCGATTTGCGGGCACGCCGCCCGCGTGACCGATCTTTCAGCCTCCGACGCCGCCGGCCTGCCTGCGCGGCGCGCCGCCCTCGACCTGCTCACCGCGGCCCTCAACCGCCGCTCGGGCTTCGACGAGGCGGCCGCCACGCCGGCCTTCCGCAACCTGGAGCCCCGCGACCGGGGCTTCGCCCGCGCCCTGGTGCTGGCGACCCTGCGCCATCTCGGCCCCATCGACCGGGCCCTGGACGGCCGCATCTCCCGCGAGCCGCCGGAGGTGGTGCGCAACATCCTGCGTCTCGGCGCGGCCCAGGCCTTCGTCCTGGGCACGCCGGCCTTCGCCGCCGTCGGAACCAGCGTCGACCTGGTGGCCGAGCTCAAGGATGGCCGCGCCTTCAAGGGCGTCGTCAACGCCATCCTCCGGAGCCTGACCCGCGAGCCGCCGGACATGACCGATCCGGAGTTGCTGGCCCCGCCCTGGCTGTTCAGCCGCTGGTCGGCCGCCTTCGGCGAGCCCGCCGCCCGGGCCATGGCCACCCTGATCGCCGCCGAGCCGGCAACCGACCTGTCCCTCAAGGCGCCGTCGCCGGACCTGGCCGTGGCTCTGGAGGCCGAAGAACTGCCCGGCGGAACCTTGCGCTCGGCCCTGCGCGGCGAGATTTCCACCTGGCCCGGATTCGCCGACGGCGTCTGGTGGGTGCAGGACGCCAGCGCCGCCGTGCCGGCGCGGCTCCTCGCGGTGAAGGCTGGCGAGACCGTGCTCGACCTCTGCGCCGCCCCCGGCGGCAAGACTCTGCAGCTGGCCGCCACGGGCGCGTCCGTGGTCGCGCTTGACCGTTCGGCCGCCCGCCTGGTCCGGGTCGCCGAGAACCTCGCCCGCATGGGGCTGACCGCCGAGACCGCCACCGACGACGCCGGAAGCTGGCCCGATACGCGCAGCTTCGACGCCGTCCTGCTGGACGCGCCCTGCAGCGCGACGGGCACCTATCGCCGCAACCCCGATGTTCTCTGGGCCGCCAAGCCCGGGGATGTCGCGGCCCTGGCCGGGGTCCAGTCCCGGCTGCTGGATTCAGCGGCCCGGCGCGTGAAGCCCGGCGGCCGCCTGGTCTATTGCGTCTGCTCCCTGGAGCCGGAGGAGGGTGAGGCCCAGACGGCCGGCTTCCTGGCCCGCAATCCGGACTTCGCCCTGGCGCCCATGACGCCCGGCGAAGGCGGGGCGCCGGAGGCCAGTCTGCGGCCCGACGGGACGCTCAGGATCCTGCCACACCACCTCACCGGTGGAACCGACGGCTTCTTCATCGCCCGCTACGCAAGGCGACCGTAAGGTCTGCCTTGTCCCGGCCATCGGGCCCCGTTAAGTCGGGACCATGACCGCGCGCACCCCGATCATCGCCCCGTCCATCCTGGCGTCCGACTTCGCCAAGCTGGGGGAGGAATGCCGCGCGGTGGAGGCGGCGGGCGCCGACTGGCTGCATATCGACGTGATGGACGGCCACTTCGTGCCCAACATCACGCTGGGCCCCGACATCGTGAAGGCGTTGAAGCCCCACGTCTCGATCCCCTTCGACGTGCACCTGATGATCGCTCCGGTGGACAACTACCTGGAGGCTTTCGCCGAAGCCGGCGCCGACATCATCAGCGTCCATCCCGAGAGCGGCCATCACCTGAATCGCACGCTCAAGCGCATCCGCGAGCTGGGCTGCAAGGCCGGCGTGGTCTTCAACCCCTCCACCTCCCCCTCGGTGATCGAGTGGATGATGGACGAGATCGACCTGATCCTGGTGATGTCCATCAACCCCGGTTTCGGCGGCCAGAAGTTCATGCACTCCCAATTGGCCAAGATCGCCAAGCTGCGGGAGATGATCGACGCCACGGGCCGCGACATCCATCTGGAGGTCGACGGCGGCGTCACGACTGAGACCGCGCCCCTGTGCATGGCGGCGGGCGCCACGGCCCTGGTGGCCGGGACCGCGGTGTTCAAGGGCGGCCCATCGGCCTACGCCGCCAATATCGCCGCCCTGAAGGGCGGGTAGGGCCAGACCATGGCGGGCGGCCTTCCGGCTCTGTCGCGCCTGCCCGGCCGGGTCTTCCTCCTCGCCCTCGCCCAGGCCCTGCAGCGCCAGGCCCGCCGGGAGTGGGCGGGCAATCCCCTGCACCGCTGGATGCTGGCCAGGCCGCGCCCGGAGGGCCTCGCCGCCAGCCCGCGCAATCCGCGCCCGGTGAACCCGGAGGCCGGCCGCCGCATCCTGGACGGCCGCTTCGTGTTCGGCGGCGCGACCCTGGAGACCGGGACCCGGGGTGATCCCTGGGACCGCCCCAGCCCCACGCGGCGGTTCGCGGCGGTTCTGCACCGCTTCGACTGGATGCCGGACCTGCTCGCGACAGGGGAGGCGGGCGCGGCGGAGGGCCTGCGCCTCACCCTGGACTGGAGCCGGGTCTTCGGGCGTTGGAACGGCTTCTCGTGGGGCCCGGAGGTCCTGGAGCGCCGGACCTTCAACCTGGCATGCGCCGCCACCACCCTCTGCGCCCGGGCCTCGGACGCCGAGATCGCCCTGATCACCCTGGATCTCGCCCGCCAAGCCCGGCATCTGCTCGACATCAATGACGGTCCGGTGCGCGCCGCCGAGCGCGCGGTGGCCGCCACCCTGGCCGGGACGGTGCTGTCGGGGGAAGCCGGTGAAAAACTTATCGATCGGGGCCTGGTTGGGCTGGAGCGCGCCCTGGCCGTCACCGTCCAGCCTGACGGCGGTCACGCCTCGCGCAGCGCCCGGGCGGCCCTGGAGCTATTGCTGGATCTCCAGGCCCTCGATGAGGCCCTGGTGCAGCGGGGCATCGCCGCGCCAGACGAGATGATGCGCGCCATGGACCGTCTGACCGGGGCGGTGCGGTTCTTCACCCTGGCCGACGGCTGCCTGCCCGATCTGCAGGGTGGCGAGGCCGGGAGCCGCCAGTACGTCGCCGCGGCCCGCGCCAGCGAGGAGCAGACCCAGCGCGCGCCGGTGGCCCGCAACGGTTACCAGCGGCTGGAGGCTCGCAGCCTGCAGATCCTGGCCGACTGCGCCCCGCCGGCGGAGGGGGCCTGGAGCGTGGGCGCCTGCGCCCAGCCGCTCGCCATCGAGGTGCTGGCGGCCGGCCGCCGCCTGATCGTGGCCTGCGCCTGGTCCCCGGAGGCCAACGGTCCCCAGGCCCTGCGGCTGGCCGACGCCAGCTCCACCGTCGGGGTGGGGGACGCCGCCTGCGGCGAACCTTTACGCGGCTTCCGGGCCAACGCCCTGGGACCCCGCCTGATCGACGCCTATGACGCCGTCGCCGCCCAGCGCCACGAGACCGCCGAGGCCCTGTGGCTGGAGATGTCGCATGAGGGCTGGGTTCCGCGCTTTGGCCTTCGCCACGAGCGCCGCCTGTTCCTGGACCTGGCCGCCGACGAACTGCGGGGCGAGGATCGGCTGACACCGGTGTCCGAGGCCACAGGCGATCCGGAAGCCCGACGCTTCGTCCCCTTCATGGTCCGCTTCCACGTCCACCCCGACGTTCGCGCCAGCCTGGCTCGGGACGGCAAGAGCGTGCTGCTGCGCGCCGAGGGCGACGAGACCGGCTGGTGGCTGCGCAACGACGCCCAGGAGGTCGCTGTCGAAACCTCGGTCTATTTCCAGGAGGGCCTGCCCAAGCGGACCCACCAGATCGTCCTGCGCGGCGCCGCCCGCCTGGACGCCGGCGCCCGGGTGCGGTGGAAGCTCGCCGCGGCCGAGGCCTGGCCCCCGCCGCATTGACGAAATGGGCTCCCGGGCCTACAGGCAGCGCGACCTGCGTGACTGGCGAAACTGAGGTGGGAGACCACCGGGGAGCGCAGGGTCCATATGCCGCTCGCCTGGGCAACTCCTCAAACGATGAAGGATTTGCCGTGCCTGCAGCCCCCGACTTCCCCAAACCCGCCGACCGCGCCCCTATCAAGCGCGCCCTGATCTCCGTCTCCGACAAGACCGGCCTGATCGAGGCCGCCAAGGTCCTCGCCGAGCTGGGGGTCGAACTGGTCTCCACCGGCGGCACCCGGGCGACCATCGCCGGCGCCGGCCTGGCGGTGAAGGATATCGCCGAGCTCACCAACTTCCCGGAGATGATGGACGGCCGGGTCAAGACCCTGCACCCCGTGGTCCACGGCGGCCTGCTCAGCGTTCGCGACGCGCCCGACCACGCCAAGGCCATGGCCGATCACGGCATCGGCGGTATCGATCTGGTCTATGTGAACCTCTACCCCTTCGAGCAGACGGTGGCGGCGGGCGGCGACTTCGAAACTTGCGTTGAGAACATCGACATTGGCGGCCCGGCCATGATCCGCTCGGCGGCCAAGAACCACGGCTATGTCTGCGTCTGCACCGAGATCGCCGACCTGGAAGAGGTGCTGGCTGAACTGCAGGCCACCGGGACCACCAGCCTGGAGCTGCGCAAGTCGCTCGCCGCCCGGGCCTATGCCCGCACGGCCACCTATGACGCCGCCATCTCCACCTGGTTCGCCCAGGCCCTCGGCGACGCCGCGCCCAAGCGCCGGGCCATCGGCGGCGAGTTGGTCCAGACCATGCGCTATGGCGAGAACCCCCACCAGTCGGCCAGCTTCTACCGCTTCGCCGACCCCCGCCGCGGCGTGGCGACGGCCAAACAGCTCCAGGGCAAGGAGCTTAGCTACAACAACATCAACGACACCGACGCCGCCTTCGAGCTGATCGCCGAGTTCGACCCCGCGAACGGCCCCGCCTGCGCCATCATCAAGCACGCCAATCCCTGCGGCGTCGCCACGGGCAAGTCCATGGTTGAGGCCTATGAGCGGGCCCTGGCCTGCGACCCCACCAGCGCGTTTGGCGGCATAATCGCCCTGAACCAGAAGCTGGACGCCGCCACCGCCACCGAGATCCTCAAGCTGCTCACCGAGGTGGTGATCGCGCCGGACGCCGACCCCGACGCCGTGGCCCTGTTCGCCAAGAAGAAGAACGTGCGCCTGCTGACCACCGGCGGCCTGCCCGATCCCCTGGCGGCCGGGACCACCTTCAAGTCGGTGTCGGGCGGCTTCCTGGTGCAGAGCCGCGACGACGCCCGCCTGACGGCGGCCGACCTCAAGGTCGTCACCAAGCGCGCGCCCACGCAGGAGGAGGTGCGCGACATGTTGTTCGCCTTCACCATCGCCAAGCACGTGAAGTCCAACGCCATCGTCTATGCCCGCGCGGGCCAGACCCTTGGTGTTGGCGCCGGACAGATGAACCGCAAGGACTCAGCCCGCATCGCGGCGCTCCGGGCCGCCGATTTCGGCCTGGACCTCAAGGGTTCGGCCTGCGCCTCGGAGGCCTTCTTCCCCTTCCCCGATGGCCTGATCCAGGCCGCCGACGCCGGCTGCACCGCGGTGATCCAGCCGGGCGGCTCCATCGGCGACCAGAAGGTCATCGACGCCGCCGACGAACGTGGCCTGGCCATGGTCTTCACCGGCGTGCGGGTCTTCCGCCACTAGCCCTTCAGGCGGTCCGCGTGTCCCACCAGCGCCACAGGGCCGCGAGGCCCCAGAAAATCTCGATCAGTCCGAAGGGCCAGGCGCCCTGCAGGAAGGCGTAGGACGAGGCCGCGAAGTTGGCGAAGGCGAAGCCCAGGGTCCACCAGGGGCTTCGCCTCTCCATGATGTAGCAGAACAGGCTGGCGCAGACGGCGGCGAGGCCAAACAGCGACAGGGCGTCGAATTCAAATCCCATCAGGGGGCTTTAGCAGCTTTCCTCAGGGTGGGACTGTCCAGATCGAGATCGGCCGCCGGGATCACTTCCAGGTCGGAGCGGCGGGCCTTGAGGCCTTCGGTGAAGCTCTTGGCGTCGCCGGCCACGATGACGCTGACGGCGGCCGGATCGAGCCTGGCGGCCGCGAAGTCCTGCACCTGGGCCCCGGTCACCGCCTCCACCTTGCCCGTATAGGCGTTCATCTCGCTCAGCGGCACGCCGTAGAGGGCGAGGTTGCCCAGGATGTCGGCCAGGCCTTCGGTGGTCTCAAGCTCGCGGCCGAAGCCTCCGATCAGCACCGACTTGCGGGCCTTCAGCTCCTCCGCGCCCGGCGGGGTGGCGGTCAGGCCCTTCATCTCCGCCAGGATCAGGTCCAGCACCTGGGGCGCGGACTCATTCTTGGTCTGGGCCGCGGCGCGGAACAGGCCGGTGGTGCGGCGCGGGGTCAGGGACGAGCTGGCGCCGTAAGACAGGCCGCGCTTGATGCGGATCTCCTGGTTCAGGCGGGCCGAATAACCGCCCCCCAGCACGGTGTTGGCGACGATGCCCGGATAGTAGGCCGGGTCATCGCGGGCGATGCCGGGCTTCAGCACGCTCACCGCCGCCTGGCCGGTGCCGGGCAGGTCGATGACGATAGCGCGGGGCTTGGCCGAGGGCGTGATGGTGGGGGCGGCCGGGGTCGGGGTGGCGGGCTTCTTCCAGTCGCCGAAGGTCTTCTCCGCCAGGGCGAAGCCCTGGGCCGGGGTGATCTTGCCGGTCAGCACCAGGATGGCGTTGTCGGGCCGGTAGTAGGCCGCGTGCAGCTTCACCAGGTCGCCGGTGGCGAACCTGGCCACCGAGGCCGGGGTGCCGCCGGCCACATGACCAAAGGCGGTGCCGGCGAACACCGTGGGGCCTGCGGCGAAGGACGCCAGCTGGCCGGGCTCCTGATAGGCCACCGACAGGCCGTCCAGGGTCTGGGCGCGCTGGCGCTCCAGTTCCTCGGCGGCGAAGGCCGGGTTCTTGGCCACGTCGGCCATGATCGCCATGGCGGCGTCCAGGTTGCCGGGCATGACATTGAGGGTGACGGAGCTGCTCTCCTGACCGCCGCCGGAGGCCAGGGTCGCCCCCAGCGCCTCGGTCTGCTGGGCGATCTCCGGGGCGCTGCGGGTCTTGGTGCCCTCGGCGAGCATGCCGGCGGTCATGCCGGCGACGCCGGCCAGGCCGTCCGGGTCGGCCCAGGCGCCGGTCTTCACGGTGAGGTCGGCGGTGACCAGGGGCAGGGTGGTGGACTGGGCGACGATCACCCGCAGGCCGTTGGCCAGGGTCTTCTCGGCCGGCTTGGGCAGGACCGGGCTCACGGGGGTGGCGAGGGGCGGTGGGGCGACGCGCTGACCCTCCGGCGCCAGTTCCGTGATCGGGCCGGTGTACTTCACGGAGGCGACGACGGGCGCGGCGGCCACCGTGGCGGTCTCACCCTTGGGGCGGTCGCTCTCGGCCAGGTATCGGATGGTCATGCGGCGATCGTCGGGCAGGTACTTGGCGGCCACCCGCTGGACGTCGGCGGCGGTCACCGCCTGCAGTTCGGCCAGTTCCTTGTTGGCCTGGGCCGCGTCGCCTTCGGTGCGCAAAGCGTAGCCCAGGGCGAAGGCGCGGCCGTCGATGGTCTCGCGTTCCCGCAGCTTGCCCGCCACCAGCTCGTTCTTGGCCTCCGACAGCTCGGCGGCGGTGGGCGGGGCGTCGCGCAGGCGCTTGACCTCCGCCAGCAGGGCCTTCTCGCCCTCCTCGATTGTGTGGCCGGAGGCCATGATCGACCCCACCGCGAACATGCCCGGCTGTTCCGGCAGGTCGGCGCTGGACAGCACCTGGGCGGCGATCTGCTGGTCGTAGACCAGGGCGTCATAAAGGCGGGCCGACTTGCCCGAGGAGAGGATGGCGTCCAGCACCTTGAGCGCCGAGGCGTCCGGGTCAGCCGCCTTCGGGCCCAGCCAGGTGATGGCCACCGCCGGCAGGGGGACATTGGGGCCATAGCCGGTGAAGACGCCGGGGCCGGTACGCGCCGGCTCCACGGCGGTGACCCGCTTCAGCGGTTCGGCCGGCGGCCTGAGCGGGCCCATATATTTGTCGACCCAGGCGTCAAAGGCCTTCTGGTCGAAATTGCCCACCACGATCAGGGCCGCGTTGTCGGGCCGGTAATAGGCGGCATGGAAGGCCCGCACGTCGTCGATGGTGGCGGCGTCCAGTTCCTCGATGGAGCCGATGCCCGGGCGCTTGTAGGGGTGGGTCGTGTAGCTGGCCTGGGGGAGGTAGAGGGCGAACAGCCGGCCATAGGGACTGGCCAGCACCCGCTGACGCAGTTCCTCCTTCACCACGTCCCGCTCGGACTTGAAGGTGGCCTCGTCGACGACGAGGGACCCCAGCCGCTGGCTCTCCACCCAGAGCAGGCGCTCCAGGTGATTGGCCGGCACCACCTCGTAGTAGTTGGTGAAGTCGTCATAGGTCGAGGCGTTGTTGATCCCACCCACGTCCTCGGTGAAGCGGTCGATGCTCTCGGACGGAAGGTCCTTGGTGGCTTTGAACATCATGTGTTCGAACAGGTGGGCGAAGCCCGAGCGGCCCTGAGGGTCGTCCTTCGACCCCACCCCGTACCAGACCTGCACCGTCACATTGGGGGTCGTCCGGTCGATGGACGAATAGACCTTCATCCCATTGGCCAGCGCCCGCTCCTTGTAGGCGATGGGCGGAACCTGGTCGGCGGCGAAGGCGGGAGCCGCCGTGGCGATCCCCAGACTGAGGGCGGCGGCGCAGGCGAAGGTGCGGAACATGGACGCGTCTCGAAGGGGCTGGGTTGGCTCGAGAACCTAGCATCCGCGACGCGCGAGGGAAGCTTACGGGATTGTCATTGAAAGCCGTCATCCCGGATCGCCTGTCGTGTGGAGGACCTGCGAAACTATGACCTGATCGGTGGTGATGGCGCTTCCTTGCCCCTTCCGGGCATGAAGGGGATGCTTGACCCGGTTCCTGGCGTGGAGCCGGCCCATACGTCCAACTCCGTGACCAACCTCAATATCGCAGTGAAGGCGGGCCTGGGGATCGCCCCTGTGGGCTGCCTTCTGGCCGACCTTGAGCCCGATCTGATCCAGTGCGCCCCGCCGGTCCCTGAGCTGCGGTACAGCGCATGGGTGGTCACCCGGGCCCGAGTTGAAGGACACGCCCCGGATGCACGCCTTCATCGACTTCATTGTCCCCCACTTCGCCGCCCTGCGCCGTGGCCTTGAGGCCAAGGGCGAGGCGATGAAGGCGGAGAAGGCCGCCGCGGTGGCGACCTTTCCGAAGACGGCCTAGTCGGCCAGCTTCACCAGCATCTTGCCGGCGTTGAGGCCTTCCATGAGGCCGATCAGGGCCTTGGGCGCGTTGTTGATGCCCTCCAGGACGGTCTCCTGGTACTTCACGCGGCCGTCCTTCAGCCAGCCGGCCATGTCGCGCTGGAAGTCGCCATACATGTGCATGAAGTCCGTGCCCACGAAGCCCCGCAGCATCACCCGCGAATAGATGATGTTGGACAGGTTCGAGACATTGGAGTGGCCAGAATTGTAGCCGGAGATGAAACCGCAGACCGGAATCCGGCCGAGCGTGTTCATGCGGCGCAGGGCGGCCTCCAGGTGATCGCCGCCGACATTGTCGAAATAGACGTCGATGCCCTTGGGGGTGGCGGCCTCGAGCTGGCCGCGGATCGGGGCGTCCTTGTAGTTGATCACCGCGTCGAGCCCGACCTCGTCCTTCAACCAGGCGGCCTTCTCGGCCGAGCCGGTGGAGCCGACGACGTAGCAGTTCTTGATCTTGGCGATCTGGGCGGCGATGGAGCCCACAGCCCCGCCGGCGGTGGAGACGAAGACCTGCTCGCCGTCCTTCAGCGCCCCGATGTGCAGGATGCCGCCATAGGCCGTGAAGCCGGTCATGCCCAGGGCGTGCATGTGGGTGGTGAGCGACAGGTCCGGGTCCGGCGTCAGCTTGGTGAGGCCCTTGCCGTCGGAGGTGAAGTACTCGCGGAAGCCCAGGCGGTTGGAGACCAGGTCGCCGACGGCGTAGTCACTGTTCTTGGACTGGACCACGCGGCCCAGAGCGCCGCCCATCATGGCCACGCCCAGATCCTGGCCGGCGGTCAGGCGCGGCCGCATGGCCGGGTCCACCGACATGTAGAGGTTCTGCACCAGCACCTCGCCGTCGGCGGCGTCGGGCACATGGGTCTCGACGATCTGGAACTGATCGACGGTGGGCATCGCCTTGGGGCGCTCGATGAGGTGGACTTCGCGGCTGACGGGCATGGCGCCCTCCCATTTGGAATTTGAAAGAGAGAAATCTTTATCGCGGCCCGGAAATACGGTGGGCGGCTGCGCCTGTTCTCTCACCCTGGCGCGCTCTAGGGAAGGGCGTCGCCCCAGTCGAGCCGGCGGGCCCAGGCGTAGGCGGCCTTGTCGCGGCGTGGAACGTCGGTCAGCTCGGCGGTTCCGGCCGGCGTGCAGAGCTTGAAGGTGATCGCCGGCTTGGCCACGCGCGGCGGGGCCAGGACGCGGGCGGTGCGGGCCAGGGTGGGAACAGCGGATCGGACCGCCACCAGATAGCTGAACTTCTCATCCTCGAAGGGCAGGTCAGCGCCCTTGGCCAGGCGATGGTCGCGCGACCGGGGCAGGCGCTGGACGAAATGACACCAGTCCGGTGGGATCAGGGGACAGGCCAGGGCATGGGGGCAGGGGGCCAAAAGCTCGGCCCCCGCCGCGATCAGCGTCTCCCGGGCGGCCAGGATCCGCCGGTAGCCGTCCGGCGTGCCGGGTTCGATCAGGGCCAGCGCGCCGTCGGTGGCGGCCCAGAGGGCTTGCACGGTCTCGGCCTGGCGCGCCGGGGCGATTTCGGCCAGGGCGTAGCTGGCGGTCACCAGGTCGGCCTGGGGCCAATCGGTTGAGGGCGCGGTCAGGTCGCCGCGTAAAAAGTTCGCGTTTCGCAGGGTGGGCCCGGCCTCGCTCGCCAGCTTGGCGGCCATGTCGAGGAAGGGGCGGCTGGAATCCAGCAGGGTGGCGGCCTGGATCGCGGGCCAGGTCTCCAGCGCCGCCCAGCTGGCCCCGCCCGGGCCGGCGCCGGCGTCCAGCAGCCGTCGGGGGGCGAAGTCGGGCGCCATTCTCTCGAGTTCGGCGAAGACGAAGGCGTCAGCCGCATAGGTGGCGGGCAGGCGCGACAGCACATAGGCGACCGCATCGGCCTCGTCGGTGACCACCGCGCGCGAGGTGGCCCCGCCGCGATAGCCGCTGGAGATCTTCGCAGTCCTCTCGGCCAGGCCCTTTCGGGCCACGCCGTCCAGCAGGCGGTCGGCGGCCAGGCGCAGGGCCGCGGGCAGGTCGGGGCTCACCTAGCTGCCGATGCGGTTCTTCACCAGGTCGTCCACCACCGAGGGATCGGCCAGGGTGGAGGTGTCCCCCAGGTTCGAGAGATCGTTCTCGGCGATCTTGCGCAGGATCCGGCGCATGATCTTCCCCGAACGGGTCTTGGGCAGGCCCGGCGCGAACTGCACCACATCGGGCGCTGCGAAGGGCCCGATCTCCCGGCGCACCCAGCCCTTGAGCTCGGCCTGCAGGATGTCGGTGGGGGTGACGTCGGCCTTCAGGGTGACGAAGCAGTAGACCCCCTGGCCCTTGATATCGTGGGGGAAACCGACGACGGCGGCCTCGGCCACGTTCTCGTTGCTCACCAGGGCGCTCTCGATCTCGGCGGTGCCCAGGCGGTGACCGGAGACATTGATCACGTCGTCCACCCGGCCGGTGATCCAGTAGTAGCCGTCCTCGTCGCGGCGGCAGCCGTCGCCGGTGAAATATTTCCCGGCATAGGTGGAGAAATAGGTGTCGAAGAAGCGCTGATGGTCGCCATAGACGGTGCGCATCTGGCCCGGCCAACTGTCGGTGATCACCAGGTTGCCGCTGGTGGCCCCGTGCAGGGTCTGGCCCTCGGCGTCCACCAGCTCGAACTTGATCCCCGGTAGGGGCTTGGCGCAGGAGCCGGGCTTCAGCGGCGTCGCGCCGGGCAGCGGCGAGGCCAGGCAGGCGCCGGTCTCGGTCTGCCAATAGGTGTCGACGATGGGGCAGCGGCCGTCGCCCACCACCCGGTGGTACCAGAGCCAGGCTTCAGGATTGATCGGCTCGCCCACGGTGCCCAGCAGGCGCAGGGACTTGCGCGAGGTCTTCAGGACCGGGGCGTCGCCGTCGCGCATCAGGGCGCGGATGGCGGTGGGAGCGGTGTAGAAGGTGTTGACCTTGTGCTTGTCGATCACCTCCCAGAAGCGGGAATTGGTGGGGTAGTTGGGCACGCCCTCGAACATCACCGAGGTCGCCGCATTGGCCAGGGGCCCGTAGACCACATAGGAGTGGCCGGTGACCCAGCCGACATCGGCGGTGCACCAGAAGACCTCACCGGGCTTGTAGTCGAAGACCAGTTCGTGGGTGTGGGCCGCCCACACCAGGTAGCCGCCGGTGGTGTGCAGCACACCCTTTGGCTTACCCGTCGAGCCGGAGGTGTAGAGGATGAACAGCGGATCCTCGGCGTTCATCGGCTCGGGCTCGCAGGTGTCGGAGACGCTCTGCTTGAGGTCCGAATAGAAGGCGTCGCGGCCGTCCTTCATGGGCACGTCGGCCCGCGTGCGCCGCACGACGATCACATCGGTGACGCCGGGGCACTGCTCCAGGGCCTCATCGACATTGCGCTTCAGGGGCACGATCTTGCCGCCGCGCAGGCCCTCGTCGGCGGTGATGACGATCCTGGAGTCGCAGTCCTGGATGCGGCCGGCGATCGAGTCGGGGGAGAAGCCGCCGAAGATCACCGAGTGGACCGCGCCGATCCGGGCGCAGGCCAGCATGGCCACGGCGGCCTGGGGGATCATCGGCAGGTAGATGGTGACCCGGTCACCCTTCTGGACGCCCTTGGCCTTCAGCACATTGGCCATGCGGCAGGTTTCGGCGTGCAGTTGGCGGTAGGTGAGGTTGTCCCAGGGCTCGCCCTCGTCGCTCTCCCAGATGATCGCCACCTGGTCGCCGCGCTCCGCCAGATGGCGGTCCAGGCAGTTGACCGAGACATTGAGCACGCCGTCCGCGTACCAGCGGATGTGGAACGGGTGCTTGTGGAAGGAGGTGTCCTTGACCTGGGTGAAGGGCTTGATCCAGTCCAGGCGGCTGGCGACCTGGGTCCAGTAGCCGTCGGGGTCGGTCTCGACGCGTTGAACAGCGGCCTCATAGGCCTGCGCGTTCATCTTGGCCCGCTTGGCCCAGGCCGCGGGAACCGGGAAAACTTCGCCCTCGCTCACCGTTCTTAACTCCCATCAATACTTGGCTGCGAGTTATGCGGAGGGCGCCCGCCGGGCGCAACAGGCTGCACCAGAAATCAGCGTTCCGGGATCAGCTGCGCAAAGCCGGCGATCAGGCAGTTCATGCCGAAGGCGAACTGTCCGTCGACATCGCCGCCCGCCTCGAAGCTTCCGATGACCTGGGCGAAGTGAGGGTAGGCGCCGGTGGCCACCATCGCCTGGGCCAGCTCGTCATTGCCGTCGTGGCCGGTGGCGCGGCGTGCGACCAGGTCGGCCTCGCCGATCACCCAGGTGATAACGTAGGAGAAGCCGGTGCTCATGGCGTAGCCCGCGTCCTTGGGCGCCAGACCCGCCCGAATCAGGATCGCCAGGATCTTCTCGGCATGGCCCATGATGTTGGGGCCCACGAAGAAGCCATGCGGCAGCAGCAGGGCCACGTCACGTCGCGCCAGGAGGTGGCGGCGCAACTGCTGGGCCATGTCGAAGATGTCCTTGCGCCAGTCGCGCCCCTGAAGTTCGAAGACCAGATCGGCCATCAGGTGATCATAGAGCGCCACCTGCAGGGCGTCCTTGTTGGGGAAGTGCCAGTAGAGGGCCGGCGCCTGGACCTGCAGCTGCGCGGCCACCGCCCGCATGGTGAGGCCCTCGAAACCCTCGCGCTCGAGGACCTGGGCGGCGGCGGCCACCACCAGGTCGGGACTGAGCTGCGGGCGGGCCTTGGACGGGACGCGGGAGACCATGCGCGTAGTTCTGTCATTCATTTAACGTTGTAAATCTCCTTCGAGGGCCTAGGCTCAGTTTAACGACGTTAAGTGAGCCTGGGAGGGGCGCCATGACCGCCGTAGAGATGTCGCCGAAGCTGGTGGGGTCTGATCCGCCGCCACGCCGCATGCCGCTGTTTGGCCTGGGCAAGGCCCTGCGAAAGCACCCCTTCCCCACCATCCCGCCCCAGGCCTATCAAGCGCCGGTGCTCAAGGTCCCCACCCCGGGCGGCCAGCGCTTTTACGTGGTCAGCGATCCGGCGGGGGTGAAGCGGATCCTGCTGGATCATGTCGCCAACTATCCGAAGACCGAGCGCGAGCGGCGATTCTTCTCGGCCATGTTCGGCGACGGGCTGCTGTCCACCGACGGGGACATGTGGCGCGCCCATCGACGAACGATGGCGCCCTCCTTCTCGCCCCCGAGCGTGGCCTCCTACGCCCCGGCCATGGCCGCCTGCGCCGAAGCCTTCCGCCAGCGCTGGGACCAGGCGCCGGAGGGCGCCGAGATCGACGTGGCCGAGGCCATGACCGACCTGACCCTGCAGATCATCGCCAGGACCATGTTCTCCACCGACGGCGCCGACGTGGCGGGCGTGGTGCGCGGGACCATGGAGAAGGCCATGGAGCAACTGGACTTCAACATCCTCGATATCCTGCCAGTGATCGGCGAGCACCGCTTCAAGGCCCGTGAGCGGCGGATCGAGGCGATCTTCGCCGAAATGGACGGCGCCATCGCCCGGATGATCGCCGAGCGCCAGGCCGATGCCGAGGGCGGGCCCCAGGATCTGTTGGCCCGGCTGATCGCCGCCCGCGACGGGGAGACCGGGGAGGGCATGAGCCCGAAGGAGATCCGCGACCAGGTGGTGACCATCTTCCTGGCCGGGCACGAGACCACCGCGGCCACCATGTGCTGGCTCTGGTACCTGCTCTCGCAGCACCCGCAGGTGGAGGCGCGCCTGCACGTCGAGCTCGATCAGGTGCTGGGGGGCCGCACCCCCGGGCACGAGGACCTGGCCCAGCTGCCCTATGCAAGGATGGTGGTGGACGAGGCGCTGCGGGTCTATCCGGCCGCGCCCGGCCTCTCCACCCGGATGGCCCTGGAGGCCGACGAGATCTGCGGGGTGAAGATCCCCAAGGGCGCGATGATCGCCGTGGCCCCCTGGATCCAACACCGGCACGAGGCCCTGTGGGACGACCCTGGACGGTTCGATCCCGAGCGCTTCGCCCCAGGCGTCGAGCGGCCGCGTTTCGCCTATATGCCCTTCGGCGGCGGGCCCAAGGTCTGTATCGGCGCCCAGCTGGCCGTCACCGAGACCCTGCTGATCCTGGCGACCTTGGCCCAAGGCTACAGCCTGGCCCTGAGGCCGGGCCATGAGGTGGAGATCCTGCAGAAGATCACCATGCGCCCACGGGGCGGGCTGCCGATGATCCTGCGCAGGCGCAGGCGCTGACGCCGCAGCCGCTTACGGTCCGAGGGGGAACTGACTATGTGGGAAGGCCGCCCTTCTTCCCGCTAGGACCGCTCCATGCTGCTGCACCTCTCCACCTGGCCCGAGATCGAAGCCTTCCTCACCCGCTCCAGGACGGTGGTGATTCCGATCGGCTCCAACGAGCAGCACGGGCCGACGGGCCTGCTGGGCACCGACTGGCTGTGCCCGGAGATCATCGCCAACGAGGCCCAGAAGACCGGCGACATTCTGGTGGGGCCGACCTTCAACATCGGCATGGCGCAGCATCACCTGGGCTTCCCGGGCACCATTTCCCTGCGGCCCTCGACCTTCATCGCCGCCATCGGCGACTGGTGCCGCTCGCTGGGCCACCACGGCTTCGAGAAGATCTATTTCCTCAACGGGCACGGCGGCAATGTCGCCACCATCGAGGCCGCCTTTTCTGAACTCTATGCGGAGGCGAGCTTCGCCGGCCGGCCGCGCGGCTTCTCGATGAAGCTGAAGAACTGGTGGGAGCTGCGAGGCGTTCTGGCCCTGGCCAACCGCCAGTTTCCGGTGGGCCACGGCAGCCACGCGACGCCCTCGGAGATCGCGGTGACCCAGTGGGCCTATCCCGACGCCATCAAGACCGCCGCCTACACGCCGCAGATCGCGCCCACCGGTCCGATCCGCGAGGCGCTCGATTTCCGCGCCCGCTATCCCGACGGTCGGATGGGGTCGGATCCCGCCCTGGCCACGCCGGAAAAGGGCGCTGAACTGGTGGCGACGGCCGCGGCCGGCCTGATCGAGGACGTCAACGCCTTCTCGGCGGAAATCGCGCCGGGCTGACCCGTTGCTGCGTGACGTTAGGGGTTAGAACGTCGATCCGGGCATGGCCAGGCGCGGCGGGCCCTTTTTCTTGGGCTGGCCGGTCCAGTCGAGGTCTTCGGCCTTCAGCAGGGCGCCGGCGTCCTTGGCGGCGTCGGCCACGGTGACCAGAGGCTCCTGCTTGACGATCTCGGACTGGCTGGCGGGTGTCCTGCCGTCAGCGCCCTTGGGGGCCTTGGTCAGGACGGCCTCCTCCACCGGCAGGGCTTCCTGCAGGTTGTCGTTGGCCAGGGAGGCCTCGATCTTCGGCGTGGTGGCGTACTTGTCGAGGGCGGCGATCTGCATCCCCTCGGCTTCGGTGCCGAGATACTTGCCGGAGAAGGCGGGGGGCAGGCCCGAGCCGCCGGTCCAGCGATAGAAGATGTGGGCGCCGATGGTGCCGACCTTGACCAGGCTCGGGCTCCAGTACGCGGCGACATAGTTGGCGTGATAGTGGGTGGCGGTGCCGACCTGCTTCATCACATAGCCGTTCAGGGCGGCCGAGGCGACGCTGCGGGCGCGCAGCCAGCCGGCTTCCTGCGGCTGACGGTTCATCGCCCCGTCGCAGGTGAAGCTGAATTGGCAACCGGTGGTGCGGTTGGAGCCCTGGAACACCACGCCGCAGACCGTCTTGGGGTAGGCCGGGTGGCGCATGCGGTTCAGCACGACCTGGGCCACGGCGCGCTGGCCTTCGACGCTTTCCCAGGCGGCTTCGTAATAGATGGCCGCGGTCAGGCAATCGATGGCGCGGGCCTCGTCCAGCATGCCGCCGGTCTTCAGCTTGAAGGGACGCGCCGCCGGGTTGGGCAGGACCGAAGTCGGGTTGGCCAGGTTCCAGGCGCGGGCCTGGTCGGCGTCGAGATCCTGCAGGCGGATGACGGCGGCGTCCGCAGCCGCGCCTTCGGGCAGGGCGGCGGCGTCGGGGTTGATCACATCGCCCGCGGGCGTCATCAGACCGCCCATGCGGGGCTCGACGCGGCTGGCCAGGGTCAGCATCGCTGGGTCCATGCTGGCCTTGAGCCGGGCGAAGGCCTGGGGAGAAACCTCGCCCCCTGTCAGGCGGGCCAGGCGTTCATTGCGGCCATCGGGCGCGGCCGCGACAGCGATACCGGCGGTCAGGGCGGCCACAAGGGCAAGTTCAACACTCACGAGATGGATCGCATCACGTCGCGGCAGACGGCTTTTGGCGGTCTGCAAAAGGTGACGCAAGCGTTCCAACACGGCCGTGTTCTCTCCTGGGACAGTGCACTGCAGCAATTGCAAGACGAACGCCATAACCCCGATTTGTGGAGCGCGCTACCATGAATCTTTTATTTTGCATTAACTATGACAGGTCCCGGCGCCAAACAGCCGGCTCGCACCCCGGAGTCCCGGGGTCCAACGCCAGAACAAGCTCTCAGCAGAGCCCGTCAGTAATCAGCGCGGGATTTCTAGGATCTTGGTCAGGGCCACTTGGCGGTAGACGGCCGTGATGTCGAAGTAGCGTCGGAAGACTCCGTGGAAGACGTCCACCGCCTGCTTGACGCCCGGGCCGCCGATCTCGCTCTCGTGGTGCCAGTAGTCGTCCAGAACCATCATGCCGCCGACGTTCAGCAGGGCGGCGCAGTAGGCCAGGTCCACCCCCACGGCCCAGGCCGTGTGCGACCCGTCGATGTAGATCAGGTCGTAGGTCTCGCCTCGCTCGAGCATCCTGGGCAGCTCGTAGGTCGAGAATCCCTTGTGGGTGGTCAGCCTGGAGAAGCTGAGCTTGGCGGTGTTGCGGGCGAAGCGCGGCTCGACCGCGTGGTACTTTTCTTCCGGGTTCAGGTCCTCGTCGAACCAGGGGTCGATCACCGTGACGTCCAACTTGGCCGGCAGCAGCCAGTCCATGAAGGCCAGGTTGCGCCCCTCATAGGCGCCGATCTCCATGTACCGGATCGATCCGCGCTTGGCGGCGAAGTCCCGCAGCAGGGGGGAGACGAAGGGGATGTTCTGGTCGGCCCAGCCCTCGGTGAACTCGAAGTTCATGGCCTTGCAATGGGCGGCGAAGGCGGCGGCGTCGTCATCGGCGCGCGGCGTGGCCAGCATGGTCTTGGCGAACTGCGGGGCGAACCGGTGGTTCATGGTCGCCAGGGCGCGAAGGGCGTCAGCCATGACAGGCTCCTCTCAAATATCTGAGCAAGAGGCTTAGCCCTGGCGGGTTAAGGAAGAGTCAGGCGGTGACCACGTCGCCGTCCACCACCGCCACCGGCCAAGGGCGCAGGTGCTCGTCGGCGCAGGGACCCGCCACGCAGAGCCCGTCGGCGGGGCGGAACATGGCCCCGTGCGCGGCGCAGATGATCCGGTCTCCCTCGCGCGTCAGGTATCGGTCGTCCATCACCGCCAGGGGCCAGCCGTTGTGCGGGCAGGAGTCGACATAGCCGGCCACGCTGTCGCCCTGTCGCACGAGGAAGCCGGCGAACAGGGCGCGCTCGTTGCGGAACCGGAACCCCCTGGCGCCGGGATCGGCCAGGTCGGCGAGCGCGCAGAGACGCTCACCCGCTGGGGGTTTGGCCGGATTGTCGGGCTCGTCCCGGATCACAGGGTCCCGATGGTCGCGCGGAAGGGCAGGATCTGCACGCTCTGGAACAGACCGGCCAGGGTATAGGGATCGTCACGGTTGAAGGCCTGCGCCACCTCCGCGGTCTCGCCTTCCATGACGATCAGGGAGCCGGCCATGTCGCCCTTGTCGTCCAGGATCGGGCCGCCCAGCTTGACCACGTTGCTGAAGGTCCCGGCATAGGCCAGATGCGCCGGCCGGGTGGCCATGCGCAGGTCCAGGGAATTGGGCTTGTCGAGGCAGATCAGCACGAAGAGGGCCATGGGCGGTTCCTTCAGAATTCGGTCTTGAGGGGGCGCGAGAGCAGGCTGGCGATTGCGGTGTCGATGTCGGCCTCGCCCGCCAGGATGGCGGCCACGGCGTCGCAGATCGGGATCTCGACCCCGTGCTTGGCGGCCAGGCCGCGCACCGCGGGGGCGGAGGCCACGCCCTCGGCCACGGCCCCGCCCAGGCTGGCGAGGGCCTCCTGCAGGGTCATGCCCTGGCCCAGGGCCAGGCCGACGCGGTTGTTGCGCGACTGGGCGCTTGAGCAGGTGAGCACCAGATCGCCGAGGCCACAGAGCCCGGCCACGGTCTCCGCCTCGCCTCCAAGCGCCTCGGCCAGGCGGGTCAGCTCGGCGAAGCCCCGGGTGATCAGGGCCGCATGGGCGCTGCGTCCCAGGCCGCGGCCCTCGACGACGCCGCAGGCGATGGCCAGCACGTTCTTCACCGAGCCGCCGATCTCGGCGCCGATCATGTCGGTGGCCAGGTAGGGGCGGAACAGCGGGCTGGCGATGGCCTCGGCCAGGTCGCGACCCAGGTCCTCGTCGGGGCAGGCCAGGGTCACGGCGGTGGGCAGGCCGCGGGCCACCTCGCCGGCGAAGCTCGGTCCCGACAGCACGGCGGGGCAGGCGTGCGGCAGCGTCTCGGCCAGGACCTCGGTCATCAGCTTCAGCGACCCCTGCTCCACCCCCTTGGCGCAGAGCAGGATCGGCACGCCAGTCCGCGCATGGGGCGCGAAGGCCGCGAGGCTGGCCCGCAGATGCTGGGCCGGGGTGACGTTGAGGATCAGGTCACAGCCGGCCAGGTCGGCCATGTCGCCGGTGGCGGTGACGGGGCTGTCAAACGCGACGCCGGGCAGGAAGAGGCTGTTCTCATTCTTTGTCCGGATGGCGTCCACCACCTCGGCCTCGCGGGCCCAGAGGGTGGTCTGCAGGCCGGCGCGGGCGCAGACCAGGGCCAGCGCGGTGCCCCAGGCGCCGCCGCCAATCACGCCCGCGGTTGTCATGCTCATGCCTTGGCGCCCTTGCGTCCGAATGCGTGGGTGGGATTGGATAACGCCGCAGCGGCGTCCAGGGGCCAACGCGGCCTCGCGGGCGCGTCCAGGGGATCGGTCATCCCCAGGGCCAGGCGTTCCGCGCCGGCGAGCGCGATCATGGCGGCGTTGTCGGTGCAGTAGGCCAGCGGCGGGGCGTCGAAGGAAAAGCCCCTGGCCGTGGCGGTCTCCATCAGCTTTGCGCGCACAGCGCTGTTGGCGGCCACCCCGCCGGCCACCACGAAGCGCAGGTCGCGGTTCCCCTGGGCGATGGCGTAGGCGGCCATGGCGCGATCGGTGCGGTCCGACAGCTGGCGGGCGATGGCGGTCTGGACGCAGGCGGCCAGGTCCCTGCGCTGGGTTTCGGTGGTGACGGTCTCGGCCAGGCGCGCGGCGGCGGTCTTCAGGCCGGAGAACGAGAAGTCGCAGCCCTCGCGGCCCAGCAGGGCACGGGGCAGGGTGAAGGCGGTGGGATCGCCGCCGACCGCCAGCTTCTCCAGGGCCGGGCCGCCGGGATAGGGCAGGCCCAGGCTCTTGGCGATCTTGTCGAAGGCCTCGCCGGCGGCGTCGTCGATGGTGGAGCCCAGGCGCCTGCAGGCCCCGACGCCTTCGACAGCGAGGAGTTGGCAGTGGCCGCCCGACACCAGCAACAACAGGAAGGGATACGGAATGTCGGCGGCCAGCCGGGCCGAGACCGCGTGGCCCTCCAGGTGGTTCACGGCGATCAGGGGCAGGCCGCGGGCCAGGGCCACGGCCTTGCCGAAGGACAGCCCCACCATAACCCCACCCACCAGGCCGGGGCCAGCGGTGGCGGCCACGCCCGAGAGGTCGGCATAGGTCACGCCCGCCTCGCTCATGGCCTGGGCGGCTATGGCGTCGATGGACTCCACGTGGGCCCGGGCGGCGATCTCCGGCACCACCCCGCCATAGGGGGCATGGGCGGCGATCTGGCTGGCGATGACGCTGGAGAGAACCTCCACGCGGCCGTCGGCGGACCGGCGCAGCACCGAGGCGGCGGTTTCGTCGCAGCTGGTTTCGAGGCCCAGGAGGGTAAGGTCGGTCATCTGCGTTGCGGCTTGGGGTTCCGTCCTGTAGCGAACGGCTTAGTTCCCCGCCGAGGTAGCCCTCCCGCCGTGCCCACGCAACCTGTCCGGATCGGAGCCCGCGGCTCCAAGCTCTCCCTGGCCCAGGCCGGCATGATGCAGCGTCGCATCGCCGCCGCCCTTGGCGCGCCTCCTGAAGACGCCGAGCGCGTCGCCCCGCTGATCATCATCACCACCACCGGCGACCGGGTGCAGGACCGCCGCCTGCTGGAGATCGGCGGCAAGGGCCTTTTCACCAAGGAGATCGAGGAGGCGATGCTGGAGGGTCGCATCGACTGCGCCATCCACTCGCTGAAGGACATGCCGGCGGTCTGCCCCGACGGCCTGACCATCGCCGCCATCCCCGAGCGCGAGGATCCCCGCGACGCCTTCCTGTCCTTCAAGGCCGACCGGCTCGAGGACCTGCCGCAGGGCGCGGTCCTCGGCACCGCCTCGCTGCGCCGCCAGGCCCAGTCCCTGCACCGGCGCCGCGACCTCGACGTCCAGATGCTGCGGGGCAATGTCGACACCCGCCTGGCCAAGCTGCAGGCCGGGGACGCCGACGCGATCCTGCTGGCCATGTCGGGCCTCAACCGCCTGGGCCTCGGACACCTGCCCCAGAGCCTGATCGATCCCGTCGAGGTTCCGCCGGCCCCCGGCCAGGGCGCCCTGGCCATCGAGACCCGCTCGGGCGACGTGGACCTGCCCTGGCTGGACGCCGTGCGCCACCACGGCACCATCGTGGCCGTGGCCGCCGAGCGCGGCGCCCTGATGGCCCTGGAAGGCTCCTGCAAGACCGCGATCGGCGCCCACGCCCGCATCCTGGGCGACCGCATCCACCTGATCGTCGAGGCCCTGTCGCCGGACGGCGTCCACCGCTTCCGCCGCGAGGGCGACGCCCTGCTGGGCGCCGACCACGAGGCCGCGGCCCGGGAACTGGGCCTGTCGCTCGGCGGCCAGGTGCTGGAAGAGGGCGGCGACCTGCTCGCCCTCCACGAGGCGTGAAGACCTCTCTGGGTTGCGTTATGGCCGGGCTTGGCTCAACCGTGTCCGGACGATGAGCGTACGCAAGATCTGGATCACCCGGGCCCAGCCCGCCGCCGAAGCCACCGCCGCCCGCGTCCGCGCCCTGGGGCATGAGCCCTTTGTCGCGCC
This sequence comes from Phenylobacterium ferrooxidans, assembly GCF_042714595.1. Classification (NCBI taxonomy): domain Bacteria; kingdom Pseudomonadati; phylum Pseudomonadota; class Alphaproteobacteria; order Caulobacterales; family Caulobacteraceae; genus Phenylobacterium; species Phenylobacterium ferrooxidans. Next base: position 44,493 of record NZ_JAOTJD010000021.1, read on the forward strand.
CCTGCTCGCCGTCCAGCCGGTTGAGGGTGTCGAGGTGGACCTGCGCGGGGTCTGCGCGCTCGCCTTCACCAGCGCCAACGGGGTGCGGGCCTTCATCGAGGCGACTCCCGAACGGTCCCTGAGGGTGTTCGCGGTCGGCGCGGCCACCGCCCAGGCGGTCCGCGCGGCGGGCTTCAAGAACGTGCTGTCGGCCGATGGCGACGTCGAGGCCCTTGCCAAGGGCATCGCCGCCCGCAAGCGCGACCTGAAGGGCTGCGTCCTGCATCCGGGCGCGGCCGAGCCGGCCGGCGACCTGGTGGGGGCCCTGGAGGCCCACGGTATCGAGGCCAAACGCCTGGTCCTCTATGACACCGGACCGGCCGAACTGACGGCGGAAGAGCTGGCGGCGCTGCCGGAAATCGACGCGGTCCTGCTGCACTCCCCCAAGGCCAGCCAGGTCCTGGCGGCCATGCTGAAGGAGACCCCGCTGCCGGGCCTGCGGGCCCTGTGCCTTTCCAAGGCGGTGATGAAGCCGCTGGCCCGCACCAGGATGGCGGCCAAGGTGTTCGCGCCCTTTCCTCTCGAAGCGGCGCTGTTGAATCTGATAGACCGGTAGATCATGAGCGTCACGCCGGACCCCCAGGAGCCCTCCGCGCCCGCCTATGGCCGCGCGCGGCCGCCGGGGGCGACGGCCTGGCTGGTGGCGGTTTTCGGCTTGGCCTGCGTCCTGGCCGGCTATGGCCTGTCGCGGTTTGGCCCCCACCTGCTGCCGGCCAAGCCCGGCTCCGCCCTCAGCGCCGACCTCGCCGCCGTCCGGCCCCTGGCGCCGGCGCAGGCCTATCCCGCCGATACGCCGCCTGACGAGGCTTCGTCATCGGCCCCGCCCGACACCGCCGCGCTCTCCGAACTCGCCGCCCGCCTCGATGTCCTGGAGGTTGAACAGTCGCGCACCGCGCAGGCCGCCGCCTCAGCCCTCGCCGCCGCCGCCCTGATGGAGGCGGCCCAGAGCTCCCGGCCCTTCGCCGAGGAGCTGGCCGCCCTGGACGCGGTCTCGCCGCCGTCCGTCGAGCTGCGCGCCCTGCGCCGGGTGGCCGAGCGCGGCGCCCCCAGCCGCGCGGCCCTGGCCGCCAGCTTTCCCGACCATGCCGCCCGCGCCGCCGCGGCCGCCCGCGCCCCCGGTGAGGGGGCCGGCCTGATGGCCCGTCTGGGCGCCGCCCTGTCCCGCGTCGTCACCCTGCGCCAGGTGGGCGATGTCCCGGGCTCAGGCGTCGACGCCCTGCTGGCCAGGGCCGAACGCCAGGTGGCGGAGGGCGACCTCGACCACGCCCTGCGCACTCTGGAGAGCTTGCCTCCCGGCGGCCGTGAGGCCCTGGCCCCCTGGCGCGCCGCCGCCGAGACCCGGGCCGACATCGACCGCCGCATCTCCGCCGTCCGCGTCCAGGCCCTGGAGGACCTCGCCCGGCTGGCCCGGAGCGGCGCATGATCCGCACCGCCATCGCCGTGTTTCTGGTGGTGGCGCTGGCCACCGCCATACTGGCCATCACCGGCGAGCCCGGCCACGCCAGCATCATCTGGCTGGGCTGGCGGGCCGACATGACCGCGGCCGCCATGGTGCTGATCACCCTGCTCGTCGCCCTGCTGACCATGATCGGCTGGCGGCTGCTGCTCTGGATCCTGGAGGCGCCGCGCCGGGCCGAGCGCGCCCGGGCCGAGGATCGCCGCCGCCAGGCCAATGAGGCCCTGACCCGCGGCTTTCTGGCCGCCGCCGCCGGGGATGGCTCCGAGGCCAGGCGTCTGGCCCTCAAGGCCGCCGACCTCGCCGATGAGGCGCCGGGTCTGGTTCGGGTCCTGGCCGCCCAGGCCGCCGAGGCGGCCGGTGACGCCGTGGCTGTCCAGGCCGCCTATTCCGCCATGCTGGGTTTCCCCGAGATGCGCCTGGCGGGCCACCGGGGCCTGATGGCCCAGGCCCTGGCCCAGGGCGACAAGGCCGCAGCCCTGCGTCACGCCGAGCAGGCCTATGAAATGGGTCGAACCGCCCGCTGGGCCTGGCGCGCGGTGCTTGAGGCGCGGCTCGAGGCGGGCGACTGGGAGGGGGCGCTGGACCTGGTGAAGAGCGCGCTCGACCGCAAGGTGGTCTCGCCCATCGTCGCCGAACGCGCCCGGGCCGCCCTACTGGCCGCCTCGGCCGCTCAACTGGAGAACGCCGCCGAGCCCAAGGCGCGGTCCCAGGCGACCGACTTCGCGGTTGAGGCCGCCAAGCTGCAGCCCGGCTTCGCGCCCGGCGTGGTCATGGCCGGTCGGCTGCTGGCCGCCGACGGCAAGACGGGTCGCGCCGCCCAGGTCCTGGAGACCGCCTGGAAGATCGCGCCCCACCCGGCTCTGTGGCTGGCCTATCGCGACCTGAAGACCAATGAGACGCCCCGCCAGCGGGCCGAGCGTCTGAACAACCTGGCCGAACTCAACCCCACCGCGCGCGAAAGCCGCATCCTCTTCGTCGAGCAGGCCCTGATCGACGGCGTCCCAGGCCGCGCCCGTGAGGCCGCCAAGGCCCTGGCGGACGAGCCGCTGACGATCCGCATCGCCGGCCTGTTCGCCCGTGTCGCCTTCGCGGCCGGCCAGCCGGACGAGGCCCGGCTGTGGATGGCGCGGGGGGTGGGCGCGCCGCAGGAGCCGGACTGGACCGATCTCGACCCCGAGGGCCAGGCCTTCGCCTATCTGCCCGCCGACTGGGCGCGGCTGACCGCGGTCTATGCCGAGACCGGCGAGTTGATCCACCCGCGCCACGAGCGGGCCGAGAAGACCATGAGCGAGCTGCCGGAACTGCCGGTTCCCTATACCGACTCCGCCCCGTTTCTGTCGGGCCAGGAGGCCGCGCCGCCGCCCTACGGCGTGGAGGAGGGTCGCTATGACGACGACGAGCCCGAGCCTCCGCCGCCCCCGCCGGTGAGCCAAAGACGCAGTCACGCGAGGCGCCGCTTGGCGAGCGCGCCCAGAGCAGCTAAATAGGCGCTCCCGCGCGGGCCGGTTCGCCGCCCCGCCGCGTCAGGCCGCTTTAGCTCAGCTGGTAGAGCACATCATTCGTAATGATGGGGTCAGGTGTTCGAGTCACCTAAGCGGCACCACTTCTTCCTTCGATCCTGAAATCCAGGCGTCCCGTCGCCGGCGAATCACGTCAGGGATTTCCGACCCCCCGCGTTGGACCCGGCCCATGGATGATCCCAGGCACATCCGGCTGATCTCCCGGCTGTCGATGGACTATGTGATCTCGATCTACAGCGCGGTGCTGCGTGGCGGGACGCATGATCCCCTCGACGCCCTGATCCTCTCGACCGTGGCGGTGGCCAATGTGGCCCACCTCGGCTCCGACCCGGCCCTGTCGCTGCGGTACGGCGGGATCGACGAGCCGGAGCCCTTCGAGATCAAGCGGCCCATCAGCCGCAACGCCGTGGCCCTGTCGCTCGGCCTCTCCTACGAGACCGCCCGGCGGCGGATCCAGAAGCTGATCGACGCCGGCTCCCTGGTCGACACCGAGCAGGGGCTGGTGGGGGCCAATGAGGCCCGCAATCCGGAGCTGGTCCTCGCCATGGCAAAGCAGAACGCCACCCTGCTCAAGCGCCTGGTGCGGCTGATGCGGGAGGCCGGGGTCGAGGTCTAGGCCAGGATGTCATGATCTCGCCAGATCAGGCGGTCGTGCTCTTGTCCCTCGGCGGGTTCGGATCGTTTCCGGGAGCGAGCCGGTCTTCAGGCTGGCGTTAAGCCGAAGTAAGTGCTCGCTTTTCTGCGTTGTCGTGACTTGAGTTCGTAATGATGGGGTCAGGTGTTCGAGTCACCTTAGGCGGCGCCACTTCTTACAGTGAAAACAGATAACGGAGCTCCGCCGGCGCGGCCTTGCGCGCGCTTGCGTGGGCGATGGGGAGGGCCGCGCCATGACGCGATACATACTCACCGGCGCGCCTGGAGCGGGGAAGACCGCCCTGCTGCGGCTGCTGGAGCGCCAGGGCCACGCGGTGGTCGAGGAGGCGGCGACCGATGTCATCGCCCTGGAACAGGCCCTGGGGCGGGACCAACCCTGGACCGATCCGGCTTTCATCGACCTGATCGTCGCCCTGCAGAGACAGCGGCAGATCGCGGCGCAGGGGGCGTGCTTCTTCGACCGCTCGCCGGCCTGCACCTGGGCCCTGGCTGAATTCCTGGGGTTTGAGCCCTCTCCGGGCCTTGAGGCCGAGATGACCCGTATCAAGGCCGAGCACACCTATGAGCGCCGGGTGTTCTTCATCGAGAACCTCGGCTTCGTCACGCCCACGGCGGCGCGGCGCATCAGCTACGAGGACGCGCTGCGGTTCGAGCAGGTCCATATCGAGACCTACCGCCGCCTGGGCTACGACCTGGTCTGCATCCCGCCGGGCGAGCTTGAGGCCCGCGCCGATCAGGTCTTGGAGAACACGCCCTTCCAATAGGCGCGCATGGCCTCCACCGCCGGACGCAGGCCCTGGGTCTGGCTCTCGGCGTGGGCGCCGACCCCGTGGTGCAGGTGGGGGCTGGAGATCGAGTCCCAGATCACCTTGGTCACGTCCTCCACCGAGCCCGGCACCGACTGGGCCTCCTCGATGGCGCTGCGGAACACCTGGCCCTCGGCGTTGGCGGTGGAGTCCAGCAGGGGGGTGTCAATGTAGCCCGGCATGATGCAGACCACCCGAACGCCGAACCGGGAATATTCCAGGTCCAGCGCCTCCGAGAGGCCGCGCACCGCGAACTTGGTGGCGCCGTAGACGGCCAGGCGCGGCGGGCCCGACAGGCCGGCGCTGGAGGCGATGTTCACCAGGACTGAGTCCTTGGTGGCCTTCAGCAGGGGCAGGGCGGCATAGCTGCCATAGATGACGCCGCGAAGGTTGACGTCGATCTGCAGGTCCCAGTCGGCCGAGGTCTGGGTGTCGAACCAGCCGTAGCGGGCCAGGCCAGCATTGTTGACCATCACGTCCAGCCGGCCGCCGCTGGCCTTGCCGAAGCGGGCGAGCGCCAGGCCCCAGGCGGCCTCGTTGCGCACGTCCAGGCGCACGGCGAGGACCTTGTCGGGATCGAATCCTTCGGCGGCCTTGGCCAGGGCGTCCTCGTCCACGTCGGACAGCCCGACGAAATAGCCCTCGGCGGCGAAACGCTTGGCGGTGGCCAGGCCGATGCCGCTGGCGGCTCCGGTGATGAAGCAGGCTTTCATGTGACTCTCAAACCCCGTGGACTTGGCCGGGAGCATGTCGTCCCTGGGAGTCGGGCCGTCAAGCGCGCCGCAGCAGCACCGCGCCTGTCCAACCGGCCTCGGCCAGCAGCTTCACGCCGTTCTGTTCCAGGGCCTTGGTAAGGCGCTTCCGGGTGGTTCCGTGGGCCGGACGGCCGTTCTCGAACTGCGAGATGGTGGTGAAGGCGACACCGGATTTCTCGGCCAGGTCCTTCAGGCTCCAGTCCAGCAGGGCGCGGCCGGCGCGGCAGCATTCGGGGGTCAGCATGGCGGAACTCCATGGGAATCACCGACGAATCCTCCGCCGCGAGCGTTAAAAATTCATCGCCAAGCGGGCATCGGGTGCGTTGATGCTCCGCGGGCGCCTTGCCCCGCCAGGACAAGAGGCCTAGTTCCGATGGCGGCGCCTGTCGCCCAAGACCCAAAAGCGCCATGACCGACGAACCTCGCCCCCGCAAGATCCTGAGCCTGAAGAACCCGCCGACGCGGCCTCTGGGGCCGGAGCCGATCCGCAAGGCCGCGCCTCCTCCTCCTCCGCCCCCACCGCCGCCCCAGGTTTTCGCCTGGAAGTGCAAGCCCTGCGGCGCGGGCTTCAATGTGGGTGATCAACTGGCCGACGACGTCGTGATCCGCTGCCCCGCCTGCAACGCCAAGATCGGCCAGGTGGCCGACTTCCGCGCCGATCCGACCCCCGCCAAGCTGCGCGCCCGGCCGGTCAAGCCGGCGGCCTGACCGTTAGACCCTTTCCGGATCAGGTTGAATCAACCTGATCGGATAAAAAGGGTCTATCTTCTTGAATCTAGAGCATGTCCGGGCGGCGAACCGGCGCCCACTTGCGCCTGACATGCTCTAGAGCGACGCGGCGACCTCGCTCATCGCCGGGCCGATCTCGTCGTTCAGCACCAGGTCGGCCATGCCGTCGATATCGGTGGGCTCGCGATTGATGATGGCCAGGGCCGCGCCGTTGCGCTTGGCGATCTGGGGCAGGGCGGCGGCCGGATAGACCACCAGGGACGAGCCCAGCACCAGGAAGAGGTCGCTGTTCAGGGCCTCGAGCTCGGCCTTCCGCAGCACGTCGGGCTTGAGCTGTTGCCCGAAGGAGATGGTGGCGGTCTTCACAATGCCGCCGCAGGCCTGACAGACCGGCGGTTCGTCAGTCTCCGCGAAGCGGGCCTTCAGGTCAGCCAGCTCATGGCGCATGCCGCAGTCCAGGCAGGTCGCATAGCTGGCGTTGCCGTGCAGCTCGATCACCCGACTGGCCGGAATCCCGGAGTCCTGGTGCAGGTTGTCGACATTCTGGGTGATGACGCTGGAGAGCTTGCCGGCCTCCAGCAGGCGGACCAGCGCGAAATGGCCCTCATTGGGCGACGCGCCCACCCACCCGGCCCGGCCGGAAAAGGCCCGTCCCCAGGCTTCGCGGCGCTTGGCCGGATCGGCGACGAAGTCCTGGAACAGGATCGGGCTCATCTTGCTCCACACCCCGCCGGGAGAGCGGAAGTCGGGAATGCCCGACTCGGTGGAGATTCCCGCCCCGGTGAAGGCGACGATGCGGCGAGCCTCGCCGATCATCCTGCCCAGGTTCTGCCGTGTCACAACGCCTCCGGGGCCCTGGGGCCGGCTACTGGGTCTTGAAATAGGTGGCGGGGGCGCTGGTGAAATCGTCGAAGTCGGCGACGCAGCTCAGCCATTCCTTCTGCTGGGCCACCACATCCTCCCGCCGGTCGTTCACCGACGGCCGCAGGGCGTACCAAGCATAGGGGTGGTTGTCCGTGTTGAGATAGGCCGGGCACAGGTAGGCGTTGCGGTTCCACAGGTTGACCTGCTCGAAGTTCACCAGGTCGTCGTCGTCCCAGCCCAGCTGGTAGACCACCAGGTCGCAGACGGTCTTGGTCTTGTCGCACTTCAGGAAGTTGACCTCGAAGATCAGCTTGCCCACCAGGCCCTTGATCCAGGGCAGCCCCTTGTCGTCGGTCTTGAGTTCGCCGCTGGCGCCATTGGTCTGCAGCACGGCCAGGACGTCTGCGGGCTTGCGGGCGTCGAACGCCGACGCGGGCGTGGCGAAGGCCAGCAGCGCGGCGGTGAGCGCTGCGGCTCCGGCGATGATGCGGAATGTCATGTCGTGTCCCCCTTGCCGTCAGCCTAGTCGCGGGGCGACCGGGCCCGCAACCCCTTGGATCGACTCCGAAAACGAGCGTCGCCGTTAATGAAATCGAGCAGGTTCATAGGGATACTGGTCAAAATCGACCCCGAACAGAACGATTGGGACGTGTTCCGAGAATGAGCCATTCCATACCCCAGCCGGGCGCCGAACTGATCTCGGTCCGCATCGGCGATCAATCCTACGCCATCGACATCATGGCGGTGCGAGAGATCCGCGGCTGGACCGCGGCCACGCCCCTGCCGCACGCCCCGCCTCACGTGCTGGGGATGATGAACCTGCGCGGCGCCATCCTGCCGGTCATCGACCTGGGCGCGCGCCTGGGTCTGGGGCCTGCCGAACCCAACTCCTCCTCCGTGGTGGTGGTGGCTCAGATCGGCGAGGCCCAGGTGGGCCTGGTGGTGGACGCGGTCTCCGACATCCTCACGGTGACCGAGGGCCTGATCCAGTCGCCTCCGGACATCGGCGGCGAAATCCTCAACTATGTCAACGGCGTGATGACCACCGACACCGGCATCGTCAGCCTGCTGTCCCTGGATAACGTTCTGCCGCCGGAACCGATCGTGCTCGCGGCCTGAGGCCCCCTGCCCGCTTTTTGCGCGCGCCCTGAAAAAATGTGCCTGCACAACAGGCAAAGACTCCTGTAGCCAAGGCCCCCTGGCCAGTTGGGGGACGGGGCATGACGGTTCGTATGCTGACGCGCTTGGGCGCGCTGATCGCAGGTCTGGCCCTGGCGTCGCCGGCCCTGGCCCAGGCTCCGGCGCCCGCCATCGATCACGGGCACACCGCCTGGATCCTCAGCGCCACGGCGCTCGTCCTGTTCATGACCCTGCCGGGCCTGGCGCTCTTCTATGCCGGGTTGGTGCGGTCCAAGAACGTGCTGTCGGTGATGACCCACTGCGTGGCCATCGCCTGCCTGGCCTCGGTGCTGTGGCTGCTGGGGGTCTACAGCCTGGCCTTCTCCGGATCCAACCCGTTGATTGGTGACCTCGCCAAGTTCGGCCTGGTCTCGGTGGGCCGCGACGCGGTCACCGGCGCCCTGCCGGAGAGCGTCTTCTTCGCCTTCCAGATGACCTTCGCCATCATCACCCCGGCCCTGATCGTCGGCGCCTTCGTCGAGCGTATCAAGTTCTCCGCCGTGCTGGTGTTCTCCGGCCTGTGGCTGATCGTCGTCTATGCGCCGGTCTGTCACTGGGTCTGGGGCGGCGGCTGGCTGGCCCAGATGCGGGTCATGGACTATGCGGGGGGCCTGGTGGTCCACGCCACGGCGGGGGTCTCGGCCCTGCTGATCGCCTGGCGGCTTGGCCCGCGCGACGGTTTCCCGCGCGACCTGTCGCCGCCGCACAATCCGGGCATGACCATGATGGGCGCCGGCATGCTGTGGGTCGGCTGGTACGGCTTCAACGCCGGCAGCGCCCTGGCCGCCGACGGTAACGCCGGGGCGGCCCTGATCGCCACCCACCTGTCGGCCGCCACGGCGGGCCTGGTCTGGGGCGCCATCGAGTGGAAGCGGTTCGGCCGGCCCAGCATGGTGGGCCTGGTGACCGGGGTGGTGGCTGGCCTGGCCACCGTCACCCCCGCCTCCGGCTTCGTCGGCCCCCTGGGCGGCGTGGTCCTGGGCGCCGCGGGCTCGCTGATCTGCTACCAGGCCGTGGACCTGGTGAAGCACCGGATGAAGATCGACGACAGCCTTGATGTCTTCGCGGTGCACGGGGTGGGCGGGATCCTCGGGACCCTGTTGGTGGCCGTGCTGGCCAGCCCCGAGCTGGGCGGCGCGGGATATGCGCAGGGCGTCACCATGGGGTCGCAGGCCGTGACCCAGGTGCTCGGCGTGCTGGCGGTCTGCGCCTGGTCGGGGATCGCAACCCTGGTCCTGGTGTTCCTCACTCGCCGCACCGTGGGCCTGCGCGCCAGCGACGACGCGGTGGACGAGGGCCTGGACATGTCGGCCCACGGCGAGCGGGCCTATAACCCCTAGGGCTGCGCCCTAGGACTTTTGCAGTGTCGCGCTTCCGGGCGGCGAACCGGTTTTCACTTCGCCTGAAGCGCTCGTGGGCCTAGGGCCAAAGGCGGCCTCGAAGTCGCCTTCGGTCGCGCCCTCGACCTCGATCATCTTCACCCGCGCCGTCTCGCCCGAGACGATGCGCAGGGCGGACCTGGGCCGTTTCAGCGCCTTGGAGAGGAAGGCGATCAGGGCGGCGTTGGCCGCGCCGCCGGCGGCCACGGCGCTCACCCGCACCTTGAGATAGGAACGGCCCTCGGCGTCGAGAGCCCAACCGTCCGCCCTGTCCCGGCCGCCCTTGGGCGTGACCCGGACGGGCAGGCGCATCAGCCCAGCAGGGCCATGAGCGGTGCGAAGGCCATCGGCAGGAGGTAGGTCTTGATCCCCTGCAGGATCAGCAGGACGATGATCGGGCTGATATCCACGCCCCCCAGCGGCGGAATGATCCGCTGGAACGGCGCCAGGATCGGCCGGGTCACGGCGTCCAGGAACTTGGCGATGTTGTAGACCACCTGATTGCGCAGGTTGATCACATCGAAGGCCACCAGCCACGAGATGATGGCGTTGGCGAAGATCGCGAAGATCAGCAGGCTCAGAAGCGAACTGATGATGAAGTAGAGGAAGCTGCCCATGGTCCCGGTTTAAAGGGGCCCGTGTGTCGCTGGCAAGGCGCTGCGTCGCCATCGCGCATTTCTGCCGCTTGACAGGAGGGGTCCGAAAACGCTTATTCCGCGCCTCCTGGGGCCGTAGCTCAGATGGTAGAGCGCCTCGTTCGCAATGAGGAGGTCAGCGGTTCGATTCCGCTCGGCTCCACCAGGAACCTTCCGACACCCTGAATCGGGGCCGGTGCGTCTTGCCGCCCGGCCGCGCGCCTGCCACAAACCGCGTCTACCGGCGCTGGGGGGCGGATGGTCTTCTCGTCCATCATTTTCATCTTCTATTTTCTGCCCGTCTTCCTGCTTGGCTACTACGTCAGCGGCTGGCGTACGGGCGCCCTGCTGGCGGGCAGCGTGGCCTTCTACACCTGGGGCGAGGGGGCCTATGTCTTCCTGCTGCTGGGGCTGATCGGCGCCAACTACGCCGGGGCCCGCGCCATGGACCGCGCCGGGACGCAAGGCGGCCGCCGCCTGATCCTGACCCTGATGATCGTGCTCGATCTGGCCGTCCTGGCCTGGTTCAAGTACGCCGGCTTCCTGGCCCAGACCCTCAACGACGTCCTGCCTGGCGACCCATTGCCGGCCCTGACCCACCGCCTGCCGCTGGGCATCTCCTTCTTCACCTTCCAGCTGATCAGCTACGCCATCGATATCTATCGCCGCGCCGTGCCGGTGGAGACCTCGATCAGCCGGTTCGCCGCCTACATCCTGATGTTCCCGCACCTGATCGCTGGGCCCATCGTGCGCTACGCCGACATCCGGGAAGAGCTGCAGGGCGATCGCAAGGGCTCGGGCCGGATCGGTCTCGGATTCCAGTACTTCATCATCGGCCTGTGCCAGAAGGTGCTGATCGCCAACACCGTGGCGCCGGTGGCCGACCACGCCTTCGGCCTGCCGCCCGGAACCTTGAGCGCGACGACGGCCTGGCTGGGGGCGCTGGCTTACAGCCTGCAGATCTATTTCGACTTCTGCGGCTATTCGAACATGGCGATCGGCCTGGCCTTCATGCTGGGCTTCACCTTCCCCAAGAACTTCAACCACCCCTATGCGGCGACCTCGCTCACCGACTTCTGGCGGCGCTGGCACATCTCCCTATCCTCGTGGTTCCGGGACTATGTCTACATCCCGCTCGGAGGGAACCGGGGCGGGCAGGCGCGCACCATCCGCAATCTGCTGATCGTCTTCTTCCTGACGGGCCTGTGGCACGGGGCTGCCTGGAGCTTCATCGTCTGGGGCCTCTATCACGGGGCCTTCCTGATGCTGGAGAGGTTCGGGTTCGACCGGGTGCTGGCCGCCGCGCCGCGGCTTCTGCGTCACGCCTACGCCCTGGTGGTGGTGATGATCGGCTGGGTCTTCTTCCGCGCCGCCGACCTTCCGGCCGCCCTTGCCTATCTGGCGGCGATGCTGGACCCGCAGGCCTTCAAGCCCCTCGGCCTGGCCCTGCGGCACCTGCTGGACACCGAGGTGCTGCTGGCCTTCGCCGCGGGGGCGCTCTTCGTCTTCCCGACCCTGCAGGCGGTGATGACCCGGGTGAAGGCGCAGCGCTCGGACGCCCCCTCGCCACACCTTCCGGCTCACCTGGACACCCGGGCGGCACACGTCCTGCCGACCCCGGTCCTGGCCGCCGGTTTCGTGCTCAGCATCGCGGTGCTGGTCAATTCGACCCTCAACCCTTTCCTCTATTTCCGGTTCTGAGGGGGACATGGAAAAACCCGTCCCCCGCCCCGGCCTGATCGCCACGATCCTGGTCCTGATGGCCACGGCCTTCCTGCTGCGACCCATGCTGAAGCCGCCCCAGCTGCAGGAGGGCCGGGTGCTGGCGGGGCCCCCGGCCTGGACGGGCGCGGCCAAGCTTTCCGACCTGCGCCACCAGACCGACGCCTGGGTCGCCGACCGCTTCCCGGCCCGGCCCTATCTGATCGGCTGGCTGAACGCCGCCCGGCTGGCGATCGGCGACAGCGGGTCGGACCGGGTGCTGGCGGGGCGCGACGGCTGGCTGTTCTACAACGACGGGACGCGCCTCGGGCCCGCGCGGGCCAAGCCGCCCCTCACCGACGCCGAGGCGGCCGAGTGGCTGCGGGGCTTGTCGGGGCGGGTGGAGACCCTGGAGGGGAAGGGCGCGGCCTATCTGGTGGTGGTCCCACCGGCCAAGGAGACCATCTATCCCCAGTTCGGTCCGGCCTGGTTCCCCGGCCCCAATCCACAGCGGACCAGCCTGAAGCTGGCGGCCCTGGCCGCCCGCACCGAGCCCGGCCATGTGGTTCACCTACGAGACCCGGTCCTGGCTGTGGCCGCCTCAGGAACCGACGCCTTCAGCCGCCATGACACCCATTGGACCGGCGACGGCGCCTATGCCGGCTACGCCGCGATCATGCAACGGCTGCGCGCCCAGGGGATCGATCAGCCGACCCGCCCGCTCAGCGACTTCCGGCCGGTGGTGAACGGGGTCAATCCGCCCCGCGACCTGGCGCTCATGCTCGGGGTGGCGAGCTTCGTGCCCATCCACTATCGCGGCTATGTCGATCCCGCCGCCGAGAGCTATCGCACCACCTGGCTCTCCGAGCGCCGGGGCTGGGTCGCGCCCCAGGTGGTGGAGACCGGCCAGGCAGGCAAGCCGACCCTGCTGCTGACCCGCGACTCCTTCTCGAACGCCTTGACGCCCTTCCTGTTGGGGCACTTCGGCCGGGTGGTCCTGACCCACATCGACGACGGCTTCTGGCGCCAGGACCTGATCGACCGCTTTCGCCCCGACGTGGTGATGCTGGAGGTGCAGGAGCACGGCCTGGGCTTTTCCATGCGCGGTTCGCCCCCAGTCTCGGAAGCGGCCGAGGCGCGGATCGAGCAGGCCCTTCCGAATGCGCCAACCCATGGTCCCCTGGCGCCGTCGGCCCCGTCTCGCGGGCGCTTTGTGCGGGTCAGCGCCGCGCCGCCATCCCTCGCCGGCCTCGACGCCGTCGTCCCCATCACGACCTGCGCCGTCGACCAGGCCCTGTTGGGGCCGCATGGCCTTATGGTGGCCGGCTGGATATCCGACCTGTCGTCGGAGCCGCGTCCCGTCCAGGGCGCGCTCCGGCTCAGCGGCCCGGCCGGCGACTTTGTCCAGCCCCTGGAGATGAACCAGGTGCGCCCCGACGTCGGGGCCTATTTCAAGCGGCCGGTGGTGGAGCCCAGTGGTTTCGTGGTCGCCCTCAGTGTCCAGGCCCTGCCTTCTGGAACCTATGACCTGCGGGTCTATCGCCGTAGCGCCACGGGTTGGATCGGTTGCGCCGGACCCAAGGGCCTGGTCCGACCCTAGACGGCTTGTTCATCGGTCACGGCTAGGCTCCCCGCGCGGTCAAAAATCCGCCCGACCCTGATGGCAGGTTCGCCAGACTGCGGCGGGGCGTCTTTCCAGGTCTCGCATGCGTTGAACACACCGGGCGGCCTTCCTAGACTAGGGCGCTCAACCAGAGGTCCACCCTTGTTCTCCCGTCTGTTCGGCCGCAAGACCCCACAAGCTCCGCCCTCCACCGAGGGGCGGCTGGCCTATGCCGTGGGGGATATCCACGGCCGCCTCGACGCCTTCGACGCCCTGCTGCACGTGATCGCCGAGGACGCCCTGGCCTCCCAGCCGACCCAGCGGCCCATGCTGATCCTGCTGGGGGACTATGTGGACCGGGGGCCCGCCTCGGCCCAGGTGGTCGAGCGTATCCTGAAGCTGACCGAAGAACCCGCCTTCGAGGTCCGGGCGCTGAAGGGCAACCACGAGGAAGCCCTGCTGCAGTTCCGCGATGAGCCGGGGTTCGGCCAGACGTGGGTGGAGCACGGCGGGGCGGCGACGCTTGCCTCCTACGGTGTCCAGCCGCCGGTGACGCGCACCGATCCCGACGCCTGGGAAACCGCGCGCGTGGCGTTTCGCGACGCCTTGCCGCCGTCCCACAAGGCCTTCTACGAGGGTCTGGAGATCATGATCACCGTGGGCGACTACGCCTTCGTCCACGCCGGGGTGCGCCCCGGGGTGCCCCTGGACCGTCAGGTGGAGCGCGACCTGTTGTGGATCCGGGCGGAGTTTCTGCAGTCCACGGCCAAGTTCGAGAAGGTCATCGTCCATGGGCATACGCCGATGGAGGAGCCGCAGGTGGTCGCCGGCCGCCGCATCGGGGTCGACACAGGCGCCTACGCCACGGGCCTGCTCACCGCCGTGCGCCTGGACGACAGCGGCCACCGTATCCTGCAGGGCCGTGCTGTCAGGTCGGCGGCCTAACTTTTTGAACTAAAGCGCTCAGCCGATGACCTGCTCCACCGCTATCTGGCGGTAGCGCGCCTCGATCACGGCGAAGACGCCGAAGGCGACGAGGCCGAGGGCCACCAGGATCAGCAGGGCGTCGCCAAACGGTTGCGCCTCCATCATCTGCAGGGCGCCGCCCATGCCGGTGGCCTCTCCGCTGCGGGCCTTCAGGCCCGCCATCAGCATCAGGCCGCCCACGGGCAGGAAGGCTACTCCCCGTCCCAGATAGCCGGCGCGGCCGACCCACGGCGCCCACCTGCGTACAGCCTCCTCGCAGGCCAGCGGCTTGCAGAAGTCTCGGCCGAACACCTGGATGATGTTGCCGACGCCCGCGCCCAGGATGAACAGTCCGGCCGCCGCGATCAGCAGTTCGCCGCCGGGCAGGTCCAGCACCTTGGCCACGGCCTGCCGGGTCTGAGCCTGCTCGTCGGTCTCGGTGAGGCTCTCCAGGGTGTCGATCAGGCTGAAGACCGAGACGCCCAGGGCGCCATAGACGACACCGCTGATCGCCTGGCCGACCCGGGAACCGATGGCCTTGAGGCTGGCGCCCTGCCGGTCGGCGTCGAACACCGACTGCAGCAAGCGCCAGCCCGCGAAGGCGTAGAGGCCAAGTCCTATGAGCCACAACAGGACCACGCCGAAGGGCCAGTTCGCCCAGGCCTCAAGGACGCCGCGCGAGCCTTCCGCCCTAGGCGTCAGGTCCAGGGCCGCGGCCACCGCCATGGCGCCGATGCTCAGATAGATGAAACCCCGCGCCAGATAGCCCGCGCGACAGGCCAGTTCGGCCAGCGCGCCCAGGGGCGCGGTCGCCAGCCAGGTGCGGACCTGGGCGAAGGCGCTCGCAGAGGGTTCGGTAACGGTCATGGCCAAGGGAGGTCGCCCCGCGCCCAGGCGGCGCAGTGGCGGGAACGTCAGCCTGGGCGCCCGGTTCCTAGTTCGTCTGCGGATAGATGACCGGCAGCACCAGGGCCGAGGGGCGGCTCGCATCCATATAGACGCTGTTGACCGCCACGCGGGGCTTCTGGGTCTGCTTGCCGGGCGCCTCGCCGGTATTGGGATTCACTTCAAAACGCGGAGCGTTCGAAGACGTGATGTGCATCGCGATCCGGTGGCCCTTCTCGAAGGTGATGGCGGTGGACCACAGGTCGATCACCAGTTCCGCAGGCGCGCCCGGTGTCATCATCTTCACGTCGTCGGGCATCCGCCCGTGGCGGTAGCGGGCGCGGATCGGGGCGTCGAGGACCAGGGCCTCGTAGCCGTCCGGGTAGACATCCACCAGCTTGGCCATGAAGTCGGTGTCGAGGCCGTCGGTGGCCCCGTAGAGCTCCACCTTCACCGGCCCGGCGATGGCGACGTCCTTGTCCAGGACCGGGGTCTGGAAGCGCAGATAGTCCTGCCGCGCCGGGACCTGCCGCTGGTCCTCCGGCCCCCGGCTGAAGGTGAGGTTGGCGCCGCCGAAGGTGGCCACCGGATTGGCCGGATCGAATCTGTAGCTGACCTTGGCCTCGGTCGCCGTCGGAGCCTTGGTGGTCAGCGACCTGTCGGGGGTCAGATAGTAGCGGACCTCCCGGTTGGCGGGCGGCCAGTTGGCCGAGGTCATCATGCGGTTCGTCGGCGACGCCTGCCCCTTCCGGGCGCTGGCCATCATGAAATAGCTGACCGGGGGCTCGTCCATGACGCCGTTGTCGATCCCCTTCAGCCAGTAGTCGAACCAGCGGAGCTCATTGCCGAAGGCGCCTTGCAGCTGGTCCTGGCCGGGATAGGCCAGGTCGCCCGAGAGCGGGCCGTGGCCGAAGGGGCCCATCAGCAGCTTCTGATTGCCCCGCGCGCCCTTCGAGCCCTGGTTCTGCAGCCAGGTGAAGTTGGACGTGTTGCCCTGGTTGAAGATGTCGTACCAGCCGCCGACATTGTAGATCGGCACGGTGATGTACTTGCGGTTCGTGCTCATGGCGAACCGGTTCCAGAACACGTCGTCCGCGGCCCGGGCCCGCACCTGGTCGATCTCGGCGTCCGAGATGCTCTGGCCCTTCAGCCAGCCCACGGTGTCCTTCTCCTTGATCACCCCGCCCATGAAGCTGGAGTGCAGCCGGTCATAGGGCGCCACCACCACATAGGCGGCCTTCAGGTGGGGCGGATTGGCCATGGCGGCTGAGTTGGCGGTGACCCCCAGGGCCGAGGCGCCGGTGACCCCCACACGGCCGTTGGACCAGGGCTGCTCGGCGGCCCACTCGACGCTGTCGTAGCCGTCCTCGATGTCGGTGACATAGGCTTGGTAGAAGCCCTGGCTATGACCCTTGCCGCGCACGTCCTGCAGCACGAAGACGTATCCGGAGTCGGTATATTTCTTCGCCTGGGCGGCCAGCTGATCGGGGCTGCCGCGCCCGTCCTTCAGATAGGGCGTGCGGCTCAGCACCACCGGCCACGGGCCCGTCCCCTGCGGCTTGAACACATTGGCCGCCAGCTTCACCCCGTCGCGCAGGGTGGCGAACTCCTCCGTGGCGCCTGGCGGCGGGGCGTAGGCGGCGGGCGGAGCGGTCTGGGCGAGCGCGCTCATGGGCGCAATGCAAAGGGTCGCGGCCAGCAGGGCCGACTTCAACGTCATCATGGGCTTCCCCCCGCGCCGACAGGGGCGCGAAATCTCTGTTCTTTTGAAATCGCGGCGCGGACGCCACGGGGAGATTAGACGCCGCTATCTGACGTTCGGCTAGTGGGCGTCATCCCAGTTCTTGGCGGCGCGCGCGTCCACCACCAGGGGCACCGAGAGCGCCACCACAGGTTCGGCGGCGTGCTCCATGACCCGCTTGGCGACATTGATCAGCGCGTCGGCCTCGGCTTCCGGCGCCTCGAAGACCAGTTCGTCGTGCACCTGCAGCAGCATGCGGGCCTTGAGGCCTGATTCTTTCAGCGCGGCGGGCATGCGGATCATGGCCCGCCGGATGATGTCGGCCGCCGCGCCCTGCAGCGGGGCGTTGATGGCCGCCCGGTCGCCGAAGGCCCGCTCGGCCTGGGACTTGGAATAGACCGCCGGGATATTGACCTTGCGCCCGAAGATGGTGGTGACGAACCCTTGGGCCCGCGCCCCCTGCTTGGTGCGGTCCATATAGGTGCGGATGCCGGGGAAGCGCTCGAAATAGGTCTTGATATAGGCCCCGGCCTCGTCCTGCGGGATCGACAGCTGGTTGGCCAGTCCGAAGGCGGAGATGCCGTAGACGATGCCGAAATTGATCGCCTTGGCCCGGCGGCGCGTCTCGGCCGGCATGCCCTCGATGGGCACGCCGAACATCTCCGAGGCTGTCGCCGCGTGGATATCCTGGCCCTCCAGGAAGGCCTTCTTCAGCTGCGGGATGTCGCCCACATGGGCCAGCAGGCGCAGCTCGATCTGGCTGTAGTCGGCGCTGATCAGGACGTGGCCCGGCTCGGCGATGAAGGCCTTGCGGATCTTGCGGCCTTCCTCGGTGCGCACCGGGATGTTCTGCAGGTTGGGGTCGGAGGAGGACAGCCGCCCCGTGGTCGTGGCGCCCAGCGCATAGGAGGTGTGGACGCGGTTGGTGCGCGGCGAGATCGCCGCGGCAAGGTTGTCGGTGTAGGTGCCCTTCAGTTTGGAGAGCTGCCGCCAGTCCAGCAGGACGCGCGGCAGTTCGTGGCCGGCGGCGGCAAGGTCCTCGAGGATGGAGGCGTCGGTGCCTTGCGCCCCCGTGGCGGTGGTCTTCTTCGACGCCAGGCCCATCTCCTGATAGAGCACCTCGCCGATCTGCTTGGGGCTGCCAAGGTTGAAGGGCCGGCCGGCCAGTTCATAGGCCTGGGCTTCCAGCTCGGTCATCCGCACCGAGAAGTCGTGGCTCAGCCGGGCCAGCTGGTCGGGATCGATGCGGATGCCTTCGATCTCCATCTGGGCCAGGACCGCGGGCATGGGCCGCTCAAGGGTCTCATAGACGGTGAGCAGGCCCTCGGTGTTCAGGCGCGGCCGCAGCAGCAGGTAGAGCCGCAGGGTGACGTCTGCGTCCTCGGCCGCGTAGCAGGTCGCCGGCTCCAGCGGCACGTGCTTGAAGCTCTTCTGGGCCTTGCCGGTCCCGGCCACCTGCTTGAAGGGGATGGGCTCGTGGCCCAGCCAGCGCTTGGAAAGCTCGTCCATGCCGTGGCTCTTGTGCAGGCCGGCCTCCAGCACGTAGCTGATCAGCATGGTGTCCTCGATGGGGGACACGTTGATGCCTTGGCGCGACAGCACGGCGATGTCGTACTTGGCGTTCTGCGCCACCTTCAGGACCGAAGGGTCCTCCAGCAGGGGTTTCAGCCGGGCGATCACCTCGTTGTGGGTGATCTGGGTCAGGTCGGCCGGGGCGTCGAACGCCAGTCCACCCTCGTGTTCGTGGCCCACCGGGATGTAGCAGGCCTCTCCGGGCGCAACGGCCAGGGACACGCCGCAGAGGCCGGCATTGGCCGAGGACAGGGAGTCCGTCTCGGTGTCGAAGGCGATGACGCCGGCGCGGTGGGCCTTGGCGATCCAGGCGTCGAGGGTCTCGATGTCGCGGACGCAGACATATTTGGTGACGTCGACGGGGCCGTGATCGGTGGCTGTGACGGGGCGCGGCGCCGCCGTCGCGGGCGCGGCCGGGGCGCGGGTTCCGCCGCCGCCGCTGGCCACCCGGCGGCCGAGCGTATGCAGGCCCATCTCCTCCAGGAAGGCGGCCAGCACCTCGGCGGTGGGGTCAGCCACCTTCAGATCATCGATTGGCGAGGGCAGGGGGGTGTCGCAGTCCAGCTGCACCAGTTGGCGCGACAGCCGGATCTGGTCGGCGAAGTCGATCAGGGTCTGGCGGCGCTTGTCCTGCTTGATCTCGCCCGCGCGGGCCAGCAGCGTGTCGAGGTCGCCGTATTCGTTGATCAGCAGGGCGGCGGTCTTGATGCCGATCCCCGGCGCGCCCGGCACATTGTCGACGCTGTCGCCGCACAGGGACTGGACGTCCACCACCCGGTTGGGCGCAACGCCGAACTTCTCCATCACCTGCTCAGGCCCGATCAGCAGGTTCTTCATGGTGTCGAGCATGCTGACCCGGTCGCCCACCAGCTGCATCAGGTCCTTGTCCGACGAGACGATGCGCACCTCACCGCCCATGTCGCGGACCTTGCAGGCATAGGCTGCGATGATGTCGTCGGCCTCGTAGCCGGGCAGTTCGAGGCTCGGGACGCCGAAGGCCAGGGTGGCTTCCCGGACCAGGGGGAATTGAGGGATCAGGTCCTCGGGAGGGGGTGGACGGTGGGCCTTGTACTTGTCGTAAAGCTTGTTGCGGAAGGTCTTCTCCGAATGGTCGAACACCACGGCCAGGTGGGTGGGCGCGTCGGTCTGCGCCTTCATGTCCACCAGCAGCTTCCACAACATGTTGCAGAAGCCCGAGACCGCCCCGATCGGCAGGCCGTCGCTCTTGCGGGTCAGGGGCGGCAGGGCGTGGAAGGCGCGGAAGATGAAGCCCGAGCCGTCCACCAGATAGAGCCGGACCGCCGGTCCGTCCTGGGTGTTGTCGCGGGGCAGGTCGGGCAGGGGCGGGGCGGCGGCGCTCGGCGTATCGGTCATGGCCCCAGGATAGGCGCGGCGGGGCCGATGGTCACCACCAGACCCGGACTCCGGGGCCTCGGCCGCGACATTCTTCGTATTCCCCGGCAGACGACCCCACAGGCCCTTTCGTCCCGCGCGGTTTTGGCTAAAGTCGCAAGTCCTTTATTCTCGGGGGGTGACGGCGTGCGTGCGCGCCGCTGCGCCACAGGTTCGGACTGACCATGAAATTGACGATCGAGCGGGCGGCGCTTCTGAAGGCGCTCGGGCATGTGCAAAGCGCGGTGGAACGCCGCAACACCATCCCGATCCTCTCCAATGTGCTGCTCTCGGCCGAGGGCGAGCGCCTGACCTTCTCGGCCACCGATCTCGACATGGAGATCATCGACGAGGCCTTCGCCCAGGTGGAGCAGCCCGGCCAGATCACCGCGCCCGCCCACACGCTTTACGAGATCGTCCGCAAGCTGCCGGACGGCGCCGACGTCTCCCTCTCCTTCACCGGCGAGGACCCGCGCCTGACCGTGGCCGCCGGCCGCTCGCGCTTCAACCTGCCGGTCCTGCCGGCCGGGGACTTCCCGGTGATGTCCGCCGACGGCCTGTCGGGCCGCATCGGCGTCGATGTCGGCGACCTGATCCGCCTGATCGACAAGACCAAGTTCGCGATCTCCACCGAGGAGACCCGCTACTATCTCAACGGCCTCTATCTGCACTCGGTCGTCGAGGGCGGCGTGGCCAAGCTGCGCGCCGTGGCCACCGACGGCCACCGCCTGGCCCTGGCCGAGATGATCGCCCCCGAGGGTTCGGCCGGCACGCCCGGCGTCATCGTGCCGCGCAAGACCGTCAACGAGGCTCGTCGCCTGCTGGAGGACGCCGGCGAGACCGTCGACCTGGCGCTGAGCCCCCAGAAGGTGCGCTTCGAATTCGGCGGCGCGGCCCTGACCTCCAAGGTCATCGACGGCAACTTCCCCGACTATGTCCGGGTCATTCCCCGCGACAACGACCGGGTGATGATGGTGGACAACAAGCTGTTCGCCAAGGCCGTGGACCGGGTGGCCACCATCTCGGCCGAGAAGAGCCGTTCGGTGCGCATGGCCATCGAGCCCGGCCGGGTGATCCTGACCGTCCGCAACATGGAAGCCGGCCAGGCCGTCGAGGAGATCGAGGTCGACTATTCGGGCGAGAGCTTCGAACTGTCCTTCAACGCCCGCTACCTGCTGGACGTCACCGACCAGATCGGCGCCGAACAGGCCGAGTTCCGCTTCGGCGGCCCCAACGACCCGGCCCTGGTCCTCGACCCCACCGACCCCGACGTCCGCTACGTCCTGATGCCGCTCAGGGTTTAGGGGTCGGCTCAGGTCCGCAGTCGCGGGCCTTGCAGAAGATTTCGCGAACGCGGGCGACGTAGGCCTGGCCGATGCGGCGTTGCGCGTCCGCCGTCATGGCCTTGAAGATCGGGTCCTGGCCCCGGGCGATTTTGCCGATCGCGCTCTCGGGATCGGCGGGCGCCGCTGCGGCAGGCGCCTTCAGGTTGGCGAGCAACTGATCGAGCTCGGCCGGACTCAACCGCGTCGCCAAGGCGCGGGCCAGCGCCTCTTCCCACTGGTTCTGGGACTCCGCGTCAGCCAGGCGTACGGCCGCCATCCCGTCGGCAAGCGCCTGCGGTTCGGTTCCGTCTCCGCCCCTCTGTGCGACCTTGAGCAGAGATGGCTCGGGGTTGGGATACATGCGCCGCGCCGCGCCGGTGAGACGTACGATCTCCCGCGCCGACTCTGGAATCGCGCCCTCGATCAGCGTCGGCGGCGGGCTCGGACTGCCAGCAAACTTGGGCAGGACGAACCGAAGGGGGACGCGAACCGGACGGCCTTCCACCGGTTGGCCGCCAGCGTCGTTTGGGGCCATCCGGAACTGGGCTATCGAGGCCAATGTCCCCTGCTCAAAGCCCAGTCCAGCGGGTTTGGCGGAAACCGGGGCGCAGGCCTTGAGACGGCCCTCCTTGTCCACCTGACACGACGTGACCGCGACGGCCTCGATGTTCATGATCTGGGCGATTTCCGGATATCGCCGGGCGAAGTCCTCGGCGCTGGGGCGCTCCAGCCACACAGGTTGGGTGATCAGCGCGGGTTGCGATCGCGCCGTGCCGGGCGCCAGCAACGCGACCAAGGCTGCTCCCATCAGTGCTGCGCGCATGTTGTCCCCCAGTCGAAGATACCCTAGCGACACCGGCGCGCCACTCAAGGCGGAGCTAATCCGCCGCGCAGACGTGAGCGGCGCAGAAGGCGGTTCGCGCCTGGGCGTCGGCTTTCACCTGGATCTCGCCCAGCGCCTGGGCCAACCGGACATTGAAGGCGTCGTCGCGGCCGGTGGCCAGGTGGCCCGCGCGGCTGCGCAGGAAGGCCGCCATGCCAGCCAGTTCCGGCTCGGTGAACACCGCCGCATAGGCCGCCGCGTGGTCGTTCAACAGGTTTGGCAGGTCGGCGATCACTGCGCCGCGATAGGCCTCGCCGGCGTCGCGGGCCACGGCGGCGTCCAGGCCGGGCTGATGGCTCAACAGCCACTGGCCGAGGTCGGCGGCGTGGTCGGCCTGCGCCTCGATCCCCTGGGCGCGGACGATCTCGCGGGCCAGGGCAAGGGCCCGCGACGGCCGGGGCCGCACCCGCGTGGGCGGCGTCCCGCGCTCGATGCTGAAGACGGCGGGCAGGTTCACCCGGTCGCCGGCCGCGCCCTGGGCCAGCAGGTCAGGGTCCAGCCGGTAGCTTGCCGCCACCTTCAGGCCCGCGGCGCCGAACCCCAGCCGCCTTGGGCCCTGAGCCACCACCTCGCAGTCCTCCAGCCCGCCCCCTTGCGTCACACGGCATTGCAGCATCGCCCAGCCGCTCAGGCGGAAAGCCTGGGCCGCCAGCGGATAGGCCGCCCGAGCCTCGGCCAGGCTGGGCGCCCGCGACCAGCGGGGCTTGTCGATGATGGCCTCGGGCGCCTCGGCCAGGGCGCGCATGTCGGCCAGGCTGGTCTCGCCGTTACAGTCCTGCCGCCCGCAGAAGGTGTCCCGTGCGTTGGCCAACACGATCTGGGTATGGGTGGCCTGGGCGGCGGCGAAGGCGCGGGTCAGCTCCGGCCCCCGGGCGTCCAGCTTCCGCTGGGCCGGGCCGTTCATATGGCTGACCCACTGATGGACCTCGGCCGGGCTGAGCTGGGCGGCGATGCTGCGCGCCACGACCTCGGCCACCTGGGGAGACGCCTGGCGGCGGGCCTCGGTCAGGGCGGCGAGCCCCTGGGCCCGCACCATGGGGTCGGCGCTGTCGGCCTCGATCCTGTCCAGGTCCCCCGCCAGGCCGCGGGCCAGCCGGCCCGCGATACCGCTCAGCCTCGCCGCCCGGCGGGCGGCGTCAAGGGCCGCCGGCGTAACGAAGGGTTCGGGGATGGCGCTGGCGCCGCCCGGTGGGGGCAAGGTGAAGCGGATCGGAATCCTCACCGTGCCGCCGGCGACAGGCTCGCCATCCACCGTCCTGGGCCGCATGGCGAACAGTCGGCTCATCTCCAGGGCGGCCTTGTCGAAGCCCAGGCCCTGCGGCGAGGCGGTCGGGCTGACGCAGTCCTGAAGCCGGCCCTTGACGTCCACAGCGCAGCTGATCGTCGCCCGTCCCTCGATGCTCAGGGCCCGCGCCAGGCCGGGATAGCTGTCGGCGAGGTCCTCGCCATCGGGTCGGACCAGCCATTCGGGTGGCGACACACGCGGCGGGTCGGCCCGCGCCGCGCCCGCCACGGCGAGCGCAGCCAGTCCCATCGCCAACAGCCGCACGCGCGCACCACCCCCTGGACGTCACCCACACACTAGCTTCGCCGGGAGCGGGCTCAAGGCCATGCCGCTTCGCGCGCGAGTGCGAACCCTGTAAGACCCCAGGCGTGACCCGTACGGCCCTTACCCGCCTGACCCTGACCGACTTCCGCTCCTACGGCCGCGCCGAGCTGCCGCTGGACGGCCGGCCCGTCTACCTGATCGGGCCCAATGGGGCGGGCAAGACCAATCTGCTTGAGGCGGTGTCCCTGTTGACCCCCGGCCGAGGCCTGCGGGGCGCGAGCCTGGCCGAGATGGGGCGGCGGCTGCCCGGCGAGGGCCAAGGCCGCGCCTGGGCCGTGGCGGCCACCCTCGAGATCGACGGCGAACCGGTGCGGCTGGGAACCGGCACAGAGGTCGCTGGCGCCGTGCGGCGCACCGTCCGGCTGGAGGGCGAGACCGTGCCGCCCGGACGCCTGGCTGATCACCAGCGCCAGGTCTGGCTGACACCCGCCCAGGACCGGCTGTTCCTGGAGGGCGCCGGCGACCGCCGCCGGTTCTTCGACCGCCTGGTGTTCGCCGCCGAGCCCGCCCACGCCGCCCACGCCTCGGCCTACGAGAAATCCCAGCGCGAGCGGATGCGGCTGCTCACCGACGGCCCCGCCGACCCCGACTGGCTGAGCGCCCTGGAGGCCAGGCTCGGCGAGGCCGGGGCCCTGATGGCGGCGGCTCGTGCAAGAACCTTGTCGGCCCTGCAAAACGAGATCGACGAGCGCGGTGACCGACCCTTCCCCCAGGCGCGGCTCAGCCTCTCGGGCCCCTGGGAACAGATGGCCGGTCAGGGGGTGGCGACCGAGGACATCGAGGCCCGGCTGGTCGCGGCCCTGGCCTCGGCGCGGGAGCGGGACGCGGCCGCCGGCCGGATGCTGACCGGCCCCCATCGGGGGGATCTGGAGGTCATTCACGCCGAAAAGGACCGCCCGGCCGCGGAGTGTTCGACCGGGGAGCAGAAAGCCCTGATCCTGAACCTGGTTTTGGGCCAGGCGGCGCGACTTTCGCGTGCAGAATCAGGACCAAACCCTATATTGTTGCTAGACGAAGTCGCAGCGCATCTGGACCGCCGCCGGCGGGCCGCATTGTTCGACGAGATCACGGCGCTCAAGCTGCAGGCCTTCCTCACCGGCACCGACGAGCACCTGTTCGAAGATTTGAAGGGCCGGGCCCAGGGCGTCCATGTGGACGGCTCCAGCCTGGCTTATCTGGATACCGAATGACCGACGAAACGCAGATCCCCGACAACACCCCCGAGAACAACGGCCAGGCCGAATACGGCGCGGAGTCCATCAAGGTTCTCAAGGGCCTGGACGCGGTGCGCAAGCGGCCGGGCATGTACATCGGCGACACCGATGACGGGTCGGGCCTGCACCACATGGTCTATGAGGTGGTGGACAACGCCATCGACGAAACCCTGGCCGGGTGGGCGACGCGGGTCGAGGTGATCCTCAATCCCGACGGCTCGGTCACCGTCACCGACGACGGCCGCGGCATCCCCACCGACATTCACGAGGGCGAAGGCGTCTCGGCGGCCGAGGTCATCATGACCCAGCTGCACGCGGGCGGTAAGTTCGACCAGAACTCCTACAAGGTCTCCGGCGGCCTGCACGGGGTGGGCGTCTCGGTGGTGAACGCCCTGTCCGACTGGCTGCGCCTGAAGATCTATCGCGGCGGCAAGGCCTACGAGATGGAGTTCCGCCGCGGCGACGCGGTCTCGCCCCTGATCGTCACCGGCGACGCGCCCTTGCGCGAAAACGGCGAGTTCCTGTCGGGGACCGAGGTCACCTTCATGCCGTCGGTGGAGACCTTCGCCTTCATCGAATTCGACCGGAAGACCCTGGAGCATCGCCTGCGCGAGCTGGCCTTCCTGAACTCGGGCGTCACCATCTGGCTGAAGGACAACCGGGAGGCCGAGCCCTTCGAGGAGGTCCTGCACTACGAGGGCGGCATCGAGGCCTTCGTGCGCCACCTGGACAAGGCCAAGACCCCGATCCTGAAGGCCCCCATCGTGATCCGCGGCAAGCGCGAGAACGTCGAGCTGGACCTGTCGCTCTGGTGGAACGACGGCTACCACGAGAACGTCCTCTGCTTCACCAACAACATCCCCCAGCGGGACGGCGGCACCCACCTGGCCGCCTTCCGCTCGGCGCTGACCCGCATCATCACCGGCTATGCCGAGAGTTCGGGCGCCACCAAGCGCGAGAAGGTCTCGCTGTCGGGCGAGGACAGCCGCGAAGGCCTGACCTGCGTGCTGTCGGTCAAGGTCCCGGACCCCAAGTTCTCCAGCCAGACCAAGGAAAAGCTGGTCTCCTCGGAGGTGCGCCCGGCCGTCGAGAGCCTGGTCTCCGAAGGCATCGGCCAGTGGTTCGAGGAACACCCGGTCGAGGCCAAGCTGATCATCGCCAAGATCACCGAGGCCGCCGCCGCTCGTGAAGCCGCCCGCAAGGCGCGCGACCTGACCCGGCGCAAGACCGCGCTCGACATCTCGTCCCTGCCCGGCAAGCTCGCTGACTGTCAGGAACGCGATCCCGCCAAGTCCGAAATCTTCCTGGTGGAGGGTGACTCCGCCGGCGGCTCGGCCAAGCAGGCCCGCAACCGCGAGAATCAGGCCGTCCTGCCCCTGCGCGGCAAGATCCTGAATGTCGAGCGCGCCCGCTTCGACCGCATGCTGGGGTCCGATCAGATCGGCACCCTGATCACCGCGCTGGGCGCCGGCATCGGCCGCGACGACTTCGATATCGAGAAGGTCCGCTACCACAAGATCGTCATCATGACGGACGCCGACGTCGACGGCGCCCACATCCGCACCCTGCTGCTCACCTTCTTCTACCGGCAGATGCCGCAGGTCATCGAGCGCGGCTACCTCTATATCGCCCAGCCGCCGCTCTATAAGGCGGCCAAGGGCAAGTCGATCACCTATCTGAAGGACGATCCGGCTCTGGAGACCTACCTGGTCAATGAGGGCCTGGAGGGCGCGACCCTGGACCTCGCCAGCGGCGAGCGGCTGGTGGGCCCCGACCTGCTGGCCCTGATCCAGACCTCCCGTTCGGCCAAGGCCAATATCGAGCGCCTGTCCTCCCGTGCGCCCGCCTTCGCCATCGAGCAGGCGGCGCTGGGCGGCCTGCTGGCCGAGGGGACCAATATCGACGCCGCCGCCAAGCGGCTGGATCTCTATGCCGAGGAAAGCGACGGCAACTGGAGCGGCGAGCCCGGTCCGGCTGGCGGCTTCGTCTTCAGCCGCGTGAAGCGCGGCGTCTCCGAGCGCGTGGTGCTGGACGACCTGCTGCTGCACGCCGCCGACGCCCGGCGTCTGGCCGAACGCGCCGCCACCATGGCAGAGACCTTCTCTGGCCCCGCGGTCTTCACCCGCAAGGACAAGGTCACCACCGTGCGGGGGCCGCTGGACCTGGTGGGCGCGATCATGGATGCCGGCCGCCGCGGCCTCGCCATCCAGCGCTACAAGGGCCTGGGGGAGATGAACCCCGAGCAGCTCTGGGAGACCACCCTCGACGTCGACGCCCGCACCCTGCTGCAGGTCCGGGTCAACCACGCCGACGACGCCGACGACATGTTCACCCGCCTGATGGGCGACCTGGTGGAGCCGCGCCGCGAGTTCATCCAGGACAACGCCCTCGACGCCGAGGTCGACGTCTAAGCTGGACTTGTAACCGCCGCGCGGTTTGGGCAAACGAACCCTCCGCGCGGCCCTCGCCGCCTAGGCCAAAGGTTCCTGCGTGCTGCTCATCGATGAAGCCAAGATCGTGGCGGAGGCCGACGGCCTCGCCGCCCGTGGCGCGACCGTCAACGAGGTCCTGACCCTCCTGCGCGGCAAGCTCTCGCTGGACGCCTTCGGCCTGTTGCTCATCGGCCTTCCGCGCGCCGACCTGCCGGCCTTGTCAAAATTGCTGCCGCGCATGGCCTCGGACGAGACCCAGCGGAATTTCACCGGCAATAGCGGCGAGATCCTGCTGGGACAGACCGTCAGTTTCGTCCGCGCCCTGGCCTACAACTACGCCGCCCTGCGCAACTGCTCGCTCTCGGGCGCCCGGATCATGGACTATGGCTGCGGCTACGGGCGCATCACCCGGATGCTCTACTATTTCGCCAATCCGGAGGCGATCTGGGCGGTGGATCCCTGGGATCTGGCGGTCAGCCTCTGCCGTGACGCGGGCATGCTTGGCAATATCGCCCAGTCTGACTACCTGCCCGCGAGCCTGCCGGCGCCGGAAGCGGCCTTCGACGTGATGTTCGCCTTCTCGGTCTTCACCCATACCTCGCGCAACGCCACCGACGCGGCGCTTTCCGCCCTGCGCAGACACATCGCGCCGAACGGCCTGCTGGCCATCACCATCCGTCCCGAAGAATACTGGGCGGTGAACCCCGAATACGCGCCGCAGGCCGCCGCCTACCAGGCCAAACATGCCGCCGAGGGCTTCGCCTTCGCCCCTCACGGGCGCGACACCGTGGAGGGTGAAGCCACGTATGGCGACACCTCCATGACCCTGGACTTCCTGGCCGCGAACTACCCGGACTGGCGCATCGAGGGCGCCGACTGGGCCCTGGTCGACCCCTATCAGCGCTACGTCTTCCTGACGCCTGCCTGACGTTCGAGCACAAGCTGCTCAATAATCAGGACTTTTGACGACTTCCACCGGGAAATGCGCACCAGGGCGGTGGCGGAAGCCCGAGCCACCGGCATGGGCAGCTACGCCACCGACCACGTCACTGTCGGCTACGCCCTGACCCCCGGCCACGAAACCTATCGCGGTCTCGGCTGGTGCGGCGCCATCACCCAGCGCGAGCCCGAGGCGGCCAGCGCCGCATCTCGAGCAGCCTAGCCCTCGAACCCCTTCACCACTTCAAGCACCGCCTCGCCGTAGCGGGCGAGCTTGCTTTCGCCCACGCCGGAGACGGCGGCCAGGCGGGGCAGGGATCCGGGTTTGGACTGGGCGACCTCGATCAGGGTGCGGTCGGGGAAGATCACATAGGGCGGCACGTGCTGGCGCTTGGCCTCGCCGGCCCGCCAGTAGCGCAGGGCTTCGAACAGAGCCGCGTCCCCCGCATCGATGTCGGCGGCTTCGCGGCGCTTGCGGGGCTTGCCCGAGCGGGTGGTGGGGTCGTTCTCCTCGGGCGCCTTGCGCAGGCCCACCCGGCGCTCGCCGCGATAGACCGCCTTGACCCCCTCCGGATCCCCCAGCCCGATCAGGGGACGGCCGTCATTGGGGTCCTCCTTCAGCAGACCATCGAACAGCAGCTGGTCGATCAGGTCGCGCCAGCCATTGACGCTGAACTCCTTGCCGATGCCGAAGGTGGTGAGGCCCGCCTCGAAGCTGGAGGGCTCCTTGGTCTTGCCCAGCAGGTGCTCCACCAGCCGCCCGCGCCCGAACCGCCCCCCCAGGCGATGCACCGCCGACAGCGCCTTCTGGGCCGCCTGGGTGGCGTCGATGCTCTCGGGCGGCGACAGGCACAGGTCGCACTGGCCGCAGGGCTCCACCCCCTCCTCGCCGAAATAGCGGCGCACGGCGGCGGCGCGGCAGTTGGCCCCGTCCATCATGGCGTAGAACTGGCCGACCTTGCGGCGCTGCACGGCCTTGACGGTGTCGTCCATCTCGCGGCCGTCGATGCGGCGGTAGGCCCAGGCCATGTCGGCGGCGCCATAGAGGGTGATGCCCTCGGCCGGATCGCCGTCCCGTCCCGCCCGGCCGATCTCCTGCCAATAGGCCTCGAT
The DNA here is from genome assembly GCF_042714595.1 of Phenylobacterium ferrooxidans. Taxonomy (NCBI): domain Bacteria; kingdom Pseudomonadati; phylum Pseudomonadota; class Alphaproteobacteria; order Caulobacterales; family Caulobacteraceae; genus Phenylobacterium; species Phenylobacterium ferrooxidans. Next base: position 73,887 of record NZ_JAOTJD010000021.1, read on the forward strand.
GGAGGCCGGCGGATCGGCGTGGATCACGAAACGGACGTCCGGCTTGTCGACCCCCATGCCAAAGGCGATGGTCGCCACCATCACCGCGGCGTCGGCCTCCAGGAAGGTCTCCAGCCGCTCGGCCCGGACCGCCTTGTCGAGGCCGGCATGGTAGGCGAGCGCGTGGGTTCCGGCGGCGCGCAGGCTCTCGGCCAGCTTGTCGACCCCGTCGCGGGAGCCGGCATAGACCACGCCGGAGCGGCCCGGCCGCGCCTCGATCAGCTCCAGAACCCGCTTGTGTCCGGCCCCACGCTTGCGTTCGGCCGACAAGGCCAGCTCGGGCCGGGCGAAGCTGGCCACGAACTCCAGGGCGTCCTCCAGCCGCAGCTCGGCACGGATGTCGTCGCGGGTCCGGGCGTCGGCGGTGGCGGTGACCGCCAGGCGCGGCACGTCGGGGAAGATCTCGGCGAGCCTGCCCAGCATCCGGTACTCGGGGCGGAAGTCATGGCCCCACTGGCTGACGCAGTGGGCCTCGTCGATGGCGATCAGGGCGAGCGGCGTGCGGCGCAGGCGATCCATCACCGACGAGGTCATCAGGCCCTCGGGCGAGATGTAGAGCAGGTCCAGCTCGCCCTGCTCGATCCGCTCCCAGGTCTGGGTCTTCTCCCAGGGCTCGATGTTGGAATCCAGCCGCGCGGCGGCCACGCCCGACTGCACCAGGCCGGCCACCTGGTCAGTCATCAGGGCGATCAGCGGCGAGACCACCAGGCCAAGGCCCGGCCGCATCAGGCTGGGGATCTGGTAGCAGAGGCTCTTGCCGCCGCCGGTGGGCAGGACCGCCATGGCGCTGCGCCCGGCCAGGACCTCTTCGATCACCTCGGCCTGGCGGCCCCGGAACTCGGCATGGCCGAAGGTGCGGCGCAGGATCTCCCGCGCCTCGTCGAGGGAGGCGGATGGCATGGCGGTCTTATGGCCTGCATCGGCAGGCCTGCGAAGACCCCAGCAACATGTCGGCGGCCACGGATGGAGCAGAGGGCCGCACTGGCCCGTCAGGATCGCGCGAAAGCCCGTCAGGCCGGGCTCAGGGCCGACCGGCACAGGCCGACATGTGACCGTCGAGGTCCCGCGCTATTCGGCCGCCAGGGCCGCCGGCGCCATCTGGCTGCCGCGCAGCAGGCGGCCGGGCAGGGCGCCGGTGGGCTCGCCGTCGCGATAGGTCACCTCGCCTGCCACGATGGTGGCGGCGTAGCCGTCCGCCCGCTGGATCAGCCGCCGTCCGCCGGCCGGCAGGTCATAGGCCACCGACGGCGATCTCAGGGTCAGGTTCTCATAGTCGATGATGTTGAGATCGGCTCGGTAGCCCGGCGCGATCAGGCCCCGGTCGAACAGGCCCACGGCCTCGGCCGTGTCGCGGGTCTGCATCTTGATCATGGCCGGTAGCGACAGCCTGGGCCCGCGCGTGCGGTCCCGGGTCCAGTGGGTGAGGTTGGAGGTAGGGAAGCTGCCGTCGCAGATCATCCCCACATGGGCCCCGCCGTCCGAGAGGCCCGGCACCGTGTCGGGATGGATCAGCATCTCGAAACTGGGGTCCAGGGAGCCGTCGGCATAGTTGAGGAAGGGCAGGTACAGCATGCCCCGCCCGCCGTTCGACAGCATGTGATCCAGGGCCAGCTCTTCCGGCGCCACGCCTCGCGCGGCGGCCATGGCCGCGATGGTGCGGTCGGGCGTCTGCTCGTAGTCGGGCTCGTCGCCCATCAGGAACATGATCCCCCAGTTGCGGGTCATGTTGGCGGCGAAGGCGGGATCGGCGGCGGCGCCCTCGGCGAACAGCTGGACGCGGAAGGCCGGGTCGCTGAGCTTGGCGACCCGCTCGGCCAGGGGCTGCTTGGCGATGGCCTGGTAGCTGGGGCGGCTGGTGAAGGGGTTGAGGGTCAGCTCCAGTCCAAACAGGATGCCCACCGGCCGGCCCGCCACCTGGGCCCGCATCTGCAGGCCCGCCGCGTTGGCCTCGCGCAGGCGGTCGAGCAGGAATTCGTACTGCCGGGGCTGGCGGGGGTTCTGAACGAGCGAGAAGGAGAGCGGCCGCCCGGACCGCTCGACGATCCGCCGCAGCATCGCGAATTCTTCGGCAGGATCGTTGAAGTCGGAGACGAACTGCAGGGCGCCCTTGCCCGCCGCGGCCAGGCCCATGGCGATCCCGGTCAGCTCGGCCTCCGAGGCCGTGAGCGTCGGGGTGGGCTGGCCGTCGCTGGTCCGGTGGTTCAGGGTCCGTGAGGTGGAGAAGCCGAGCGCGCCGGCCTCCACCGCCTTCTGGGCCAGGGCCGCCATGGCCGCGATATCGGCCTGCGTGGCGTCCTCGCGATTGGCCCCGCGCTCACCCATCACATAGACCCGCAGGGCCGCGTGGGGCAGCTGGCTGCCGATGTCGACGTCGAAGCGCCGCCCCGCCAGGCTGTCGAGATAGTCGGGATAGCTCTCCCAGGTCCAGGGCAGGCCCTCCGTCAGCACCGGGAAGGGGATGTCCTCGACCCCCTCCATCAGCCGGATCAGCCGGTCGTGGTCCGCAGGCTTGCAGGGGGCGAAGCCGACCCCGCAATTGCCCATCACCACGGTGGTGACGCCATGCCAGGCCGAGGGCTGCATGTGGCTGTCCCAGGTGGCCTGGCCGTCATAGTGGGTGTGGATGTCGACGAAGCCGGGTGTCACCAGCTTGCCGCCGGCGTCGATCTCCTCCACGCCCCGGCCCCGGACCTCGCCCACCTGCGCGATCAGGCCGTCCTTGATCGCCACGTCGGCCGCATAGGGCTCGCCGCCCGAGCCATCGACCACGCGGCCGTTGCGGATCACCAAGTCCCAGGCGCGCTCCATGACGGCCTCCCTCTTTTCGTTGGGACGAATTGGGCGCCCGCAGGCCCCACCCGGTCAAGGGCGCCGCGAGGTCAGGTCACGATCTGTTAAGGGAACCGGCGAAACTGCGGCGGGTTTTGGCGATGCGTTAACCGCCGCCAAGCTAGGCTGTAGGTGTGACATCCACTGGGGTTCGGGAGGACCCTGACATGGCGCTGAAAGTCTTCTTCCTCGCGGCGACCTTCGCCGCTGTCCTGGTCGGCTTGGCCCTGCCCACGGGGCGCGAGAGCGCCGAGGTCGGCGAATCCCAGATCGCCACCATGGCGATCGGCGAAGGCTAGGCGCCTTCCTTCGGCATGGCGCCGGCGTGGCCGGCGCAGCCCTTCAGCGTCTCTGATCCGATCACCACCACGGCGGCGTAGTCGTACTTCAGGTCCGACATGCCATCGGAACAGGCCTCGGAGCTGAGGGTCACGGTCAGCCGGTCGGCCCCGGCCTGGGTCTCCCAGGTGGCCTTGCCGTTCTGCACCGTCATGCCCGGGTTCTTGCCCACCGCCGCGGGATGGTCGGGACGCTGCAGGGTGATCTGGGTGTCGCGGATCTGCAGGCCCCAGAACGGCTCGGTGCCGCGCGCGTCCATGCCGCCGGCGAACTCCTCCGGAAGCGGGGTCGATGTCGCCGGAGGCGCGGCGGGGGGCGGGGTCGCGGGCGCATCGGCAGGCGGCGGGGCGGCGGCGCCATCGGGGGCCTGCGGCGTGCAGGCGGCAAGGACCAGCAGCGCGGAGGTGGCGAGGACGAATGAACGCATGGCGGCGATCCTTTCCCAGGGGCTGAAGCAGGCTAGACTCATCGGCGATGAGTCGGAACGCCCCTCGCACCTTCTATGAGTTCTTCGCCGGCGGCGGCATGGCCCGCCTGGGGCTGGGCGAGGCCTGGACCTGCGTCTTCGCCAACGACTTCGATCCGGTCAAGTCGGCCACCTACCGCGCCAACTTCGCCGATGCGGAGCAGCACTTCCGCCAGGGGGACGTCTGGAAGTTGGAGGCCGCCGACCTGCCTGGCCGCGCCGACCTCGCCTGGGCCTCGTCGCCTTGCCAGGACTTCAGCCTCGCGGGCGCGCGGGCGGGCCTGACCGGCGGTCGGTCCTCGGCCTTCTTCGGATTCTGGCGGCTGATGGAGGCGCTCGCCTCGGAAGGCCGGGCGCCGCGCACCATCGTCATCGAGAATGTCTGCGGCCTGCTGACCTCCGGCGGCGACTTCACCGCCCTGTGCGCGGCCCTGGCGGATCAGGGCTACAGCTTCGGCGCCCTGGAGATCGACGCCGCCCGCTTCCTGCCGCAGTCGCGGCCCCGGGTGTTCGTTGTGGCGACCCTCGACCCCGTGCCGGCGGCGCTGACCGGCGACAGTCCCTTCCAGACCCGATTGGTGCGCGAGGCCCAGGCCCGTCTTCCCGCCGAGCTGGCGGCGCGCTGGATCTGGTGGCGGGGCGCCGCGCCCGCCGCCCGCAACAGCGACCTGGCCAGCCTGCTGGAGCCGGATGCGGCGGTCGCCTGGCATACGCCCGCCCGCACCCAGGCCCTGATCGCCCTGATGGCGCCCCTGCACCGCGCCCGCCTCGAAGCGCTCCAGGCCTCGGGCCAGCGGGCCAGATCGGAA